>JAHDGP010000132.1 GCA_020627525.1 Bacteroidota bacterium | reverse complement strand
AGCATCGCAAACGGTATCATTGTCTGTATCTTGAAAAGTCCCAGCACACGAGCAGTCGTTCAAATAAATATCATTAATTGTACAATCGTTATTGTCATCACAAGCTGTTCCAATTAAATTATCATTGAAGTTAGGACAAATATCTTCAGCATCGCAAACGGTATCATTGTCTGTATCTTGAAAAGTCCCAGCACACGAGCAGTCGTTCAAATAAATATCATTAATTGTACAATCGTTATTGTCATCACAAGCTGTTCCAATTAAATTATCATTGAAGTTAGGGCAAATATCATCTAAATCACAAATAGTGTCATTATCAGCATCTTGTAAAGTACCTACGCAATTACAATTTTCATCTAATGTGTCATTTATTGTGCAAATGTCCCCATCATCACAAGGTTCGACAAAACAAGAATTGCAGTCTAAATTAACCTCAATGGTATCACCACATATAAAAGATCCATCATTTTGGTTAATAATATGAACAACTAATTCATTTAAGCCACATTCTAAAGTTTCAAAATCTAATTCTTGATTAGAAAGAGTGCCATTATTTATACCCCAATTGAATGGGGGACTATTTTCTGTCCTTGCTATTGTTCCATTTATATAGAGTTGTGCATTTACTTGAGTTTCGTCAATATAGTTACCAATAGTAATTAAAGCTCCGGGAGTTTCATTAAACAAGAAAGTCTGTCCATCTAAAGGTTGAGCAAAATCAACACAATCATCACAGATGAATAAAAAATCTCTACTTACTGTGCATAAAATTTCATTGTTAAAATTATTTATAATATTGGCTTGTAAAGTATTAAATCCACATTCAATGGCTGTTAAATCGTTCAATACTGAACCATTAAAATTATATGGAATGGTTGCATCTTCTCCAATTAAACTTCCATTATAAAATAATTCAATTTTTGTATCCAATCCATTAGTAACATTCGAGCTTAATATTACTTCAGAATCAATAAGATCTCCAGTATAGAATATCTGATTTTGATTAATATTCGGTATATTTATACAGTCTCCACATTCTATTGAGAAGTTACGCCTAACTCCGCACATTACTTGATTGTTAACATCATTTATTAGTAATACATCAAAAAAGTGAGTACCACAAGCTAAATTAGTTAGTTCGTTAGCATCTGCTCCAGACCCAGTTCCTTGATTTGGAGCACCCCATAAAAATGGATCATCATTTTCTTTTCTAATAAAGTTTCCATCCAAATATAAATCTACAGAGGTATTTACTTCATTTCTAGGACTTGGAATTATTGCTTCAACCCCTATTGCATTTCCAAAAATAAAATTCTCGTTTTCTATAGGTGTAAGAATCTCCAGACAAGTACCACAATCAATATTAATTGAAACTTCGGCTACACAGATTGCGGTATTTGAAACATTATCTAACAATACTGCTTGAAAAAAATGATTTCCACATGGTAAATCAGTTAATTCTCCAGCAGATCCTGCTGAATCAGGTCCTACATTTGGATTTCCCCATAAGTAAGGTGCTAAATTTTCAGTTCTAAAAAAAACGCCATCTAAATACAAATCTACTCTAGTATCTTCCAAATCAATAGAATTGTCATTTAGCACAACTTCCAATGCTATTTCTTCCTCAAAAGCATAATTTTGATTATTGGTTGGCACTAAAAAGTCAATACAGGTATTGCACTGTACAGTAATATTAATACTGTTTGAACATATTGTTTCGCCTGTAATATTATTAATCACAAAGGCTTCAAATGTATGAGAACCACAAGATAATATATCAAGTTCGTTTACAAATTCAGGATTATCACTTCCGCTACCCCAAACATAAGGCGGATTGTTTTCTTTTCTAAAAAAGACACCATCTAAGTAAAGATCTATTGAAATATCATTAAAAATGTTTGAATCTAAATTCGTTTGTATTTCAACATCTACATTTTCAACAAAGTTATAAGTTTGATTAGAGGAAGGCGTAATAAAATCAAGACATTGGGCTGTTACATCATATTGAATTGAAAAACCGAATAGAAACAATACCCCTAAAAAAATAGTTTTTAGTGGTATATCAATTTCTTGTAAATAGTTTTTAAATTCCATAAATGAATTTTATGAAAGCATCAAAAGTACAATAAAATTTAAAAGTTTCTTTTCAGTAGAAGATACGATTAGAAGACTTAAATGTTACGTAATTCCGACTTAATAAGCATTTATTAGCATCAAAAACTATACCTTATTTTGTAATTATTATCTTTATAAAATTTAAAAGTAAATTCATAGGTAAAGATTAAATTTGAAGTTGTTAATTTGTAAAAATGAAGTTTGAAGATTACAGAATTTCTCCCGAATTAAAAAAAAATTTATCGAAGTTAGGATTTAGGAGACCTACAGATATTCAGTTTAAGGCAATTCCCAATATTTTAAAAGGTGAAGACGTACTTGCTATAGCACAAACTGGAACGGGGAAAACCGCAGCTTTTGCAATTCCTGTAATAGATATTCTGCATTTCAAAAAAAAACATCAGAGAAGAAAAGATGGAATTAAATGTTTAGTTATGGTGCCAACCAGAGAATTAGCTATTCAGATTACAAGTGTTTTTAAGGAATTAGGCAAGCATACCAATATTTGCACTTATGGTATATATGGTGGTGTGGAACAGAATCCCCAAATTACTCAACTTGAAAAAGGTATTGATGTATTGATTAGCACACCAGGAAGGTTATTTGATTTAAAACATCAAGGTTATTTGAGGCTAAATAGAGTTGATATTTTGGTTTTAGATGAGGCAGATAGGATGTTAGAATTAGGTTTTTTGAAGGACATTAGAGACTTGTTAAAATTTTTGCCTGAGAAAAGACAAACATTATTTTTTTCTGCTACAATTGATGATGAGATTAAAAAATTAGCATATTCAATGGTAAAAAAACCAATTAGAATTCAAATTTCACCAAAAGATCCTGTATCAAAAAATGTACATCATGCAGTATCTTTTATTGAAATGGATGAAAAGCGATTCTTCTTGGAAAGGCTTGTTAAAGAAAATCCTCAAAATAAAATATTAACTTTTGTAAGAACTAAAGTGCGAGCAGAGCGTGTTTTTAAGGCAATGCAAAGAGTAAATATTATTAGTGAGACTATTCACGGCGATAAATCTCAAAATGCAAGGTTAAAAGCTTTGAATAATTTTAAAAATGGAGATGTAAAGCTATTGATTACTACAGATGTTAGTGCGAGAGGAATTGATATTCCAGGGGTTAATTTTGTAGTTAACTATGATTTGCCCGAGCAAGCTGAAAATTATGTACACAGAGTTGGACGAACTGGACGGGGAAAAATGAGAGGAAAAGCAATTTCCTTTTGTAGTGAAAATGAAAAAGAATTACTTAAAAAAATTCAATCTTACATTGGAAAGCCAATTGAAGTATTGGGAATTGATAAGAATGATTACATAGAAACAGTTCAATTTTCTGAAGATGGTAAATTCAATTCAGTCAAAAGTATTATGGATGAAATTGAAGAAATTGAGGAGTTTAGGAGAAAAAATAAAAAGAAAAAGAACAGAAAATAAATATTGTAAGTCATTATTCCAGAAACTACATTTGTGCCTTAAATAAAAAATTTTGAAAGTAACAGAACATATTGCTGCGGCAAAAAAAACATTAATCTCTTTTGAAGTATTACCGCCTTTAAAAGGTAAAGGAATTGAAAAATTATACAATCTTCTGGATAGTTTTATGGAGTTTAAACCCCCATTTATTAATGTAACGTATCACCGTTCCGATTATATTTACAGAAAAGTAGAAGAAAATACATTCAAGAAAGTGGTTGTACGTAAACGACCTGGAACAGTTGGTATTTGTGCTGCAATTCAATTCAAATATGGTGTTGATGCCATTCCACACCTCATTTGTGGAGGCTTTACTAAAGATACAACAGAAGATGCCCTAATTGATCTTAACTTTTTGGGAATAAATAATGTTTTAGCATTACGTGGCGATGCAATGCATTCCGAAAAGTCATTTTCTCCTGAAATTGGAGGGAATGATTATGCTAGTGATTTGGTTGAACAAATTATAAATATGAACAAAGGCGTTTATTTAGCTGAAGAATTAAAAAATGCCAAATGCACAGATTTTTGTGTTGGTGTTGCTGGTTATCCTGAAAAACACGCTGAAGCTCCTAATATGAAAGCTGATTTAAAGTATTTGAAACATAAAATAGATTTAGGGGCTGAATATATCGTAACTCAAATGTTCTTCGATAATCAAAAATTTTACGATTTTGTTAAAGCCTGTAGAGAATTTGGAATAAATGTACCAATTATCCCAGGAATTAAACCAATTACTAAAAGAAAACAAATAACTTCAATACCAAGAATATTTAAAGTTGATATTCCAGAAGCATTAGAAGAAGAAATAGAAAAATGTAAAACAGATGAAGATGTTGCTCAAGTTGGAACAGAGTGGTGTATTCAGCAATCAAAAGATTTAATTGATTTTGGTTCGCCAATTGTTCACTATTATACAATGGGAAGAGCCTCAACTTTTCAAAAAATTGCAAAAGCAATATATTAACAGTTTTTAGTTATTAATTTTTAGTTTTGGGTTTTAATTGATGTTTCTTGAGACCCAGACAACATTAAGAACTAAAAACTAAGCACTCAAAATTATTATTGATGGCACAAGTAAATCCTAATGGAAGATTTGGTACTTTACCAGTATTTTTAACGGCAATATCTACAATTTTAGGAGCAATTTTATTTCTTAGATTCGGATATGCAGTAGGAAACTTAGGGTTTTTACAAACTTGTCTTATCATATTAATAGGGCATGCTGTTACCATTCCTACAGCCTTTGCCATAGCCGAAATTGCTACCAATCAAAAAGTAGAAGGTGGAGGAGAATATTTTATAATTTCTCGTTCGTTTGGTTTAAATGTTGGTGCTGCTATTGGTTCTGCTCTTTATCTTTCTCAAGCTATAAGTGTTGCATTTTATGTAATTGCTTTTGGTGAAGCATTTGTGCCAATATTAGATGTTATGAGTAGCTATGCAGGTTTTGAAATCACAAAACAAATGATTTCATTAGCTGGAATGAGTTTACTTTCTTTACTTATTCTAACAAAGGGGGCAGCGTTGGGTATGTCGGCATTATATGTAGTTGTAGCTATTTTATTTGTTTCATTATGTTCTTTCTTTTTTGGTGGAGCTGTAGATGGTTTTACACCAACAGGTGAAATAAATGCAGTAACTTCCAATCCTGCCGGTTTTTTCACTGTCTTTGCTATTTGCTTTCCAGCATTTACTGGAATGACAGCAGGTGTTGGGCTATCTGGAGATTTGCGTGATCCTAAAAAATCTATACCATTGGGAACAATTGCAGGCACACTTGTAGGAATGGTAATGTATATAATAATTGCTTATAAGCTAGCCTACAATGCACCTCCAGAAATGCTTGCCGATACAAACCGAATGGTAATGAGTGATATTGCAATTGTGGGTTGGTTAATTCCAGTTGGTTTGGCAGCAGCAACAGTTTCTTCTGCCTTAGGATCAATACTAGTAGCGCCTAGAACTTTACAAGCCATTGGTAAAGACGATATTTATCCCTCAAAGCCCTTAAACCGATTTTTTGGTTCGGGTAGAGGTAAAGAAAATGAACCATTTTGGGCATCGGTAGTAACAATTATAATTTCATTTGCCATAATTAGTGCTGGCGAAGTAGATGCTGTTGCAGGAATTATTACCATGTTTTTTATGGTAACTTACGGTTCACTATGTTTGATTTCTTTTTTGCACCATTTCAATGCTGACCCTTCGTATCGTCCTTCATTCCGTTCGCATTGGACAGTTTCCCTATTTGGAGCAATAATGTGTATTACTTTAATGTTTCAAATTGATGCACCAAAGGCAATTGCGGCTTTCGCTTGTATGGCATTGCTTTATTTTATAATTAATTATTCAAATAAAGAAAAAAGAGGTGTTGTTGCTATTTTTCAAGGCGTTATTTACCAGTTGAGCAGAAATATGCGTATTTATTTACAAAATTCTGGTGATGATGAAAATACTTCAAACGAAAGTTGGCGACCTTCGGTTATTTGTGTTTCAAGTAGCTCATTTAAACGTTTTAGTGCATTTGATTTATTGCGTTGGATTTCGCACCGTCATGGTTTTGGTACATACATTCACCAAGTAAAAGGCTACTATTCTAAAGATACAGTTGAGCAATCTAAAGAAATAATGAGCAGACTAAAGCACCAAGCTGAAAAGCTAAAATCAAATGTATATCTAGATACTATAATTAGCCCTTCAACCACCTCTGCTATTGCACAATGTATCCAATTACCGGGGGTTTCAGGTAAAGATAACAATATGGTTTTGTTTGAGTTTGCTAAGATTGATTTAAAAGACGAAACAGAACTTAAAGAAAATGAAAAAGATGCTTTTTCCAAAATTCAGGAAAACTTTAAACTGGTAAAAGCAGGGAATTTTGATATTTGTATTTTAGCAAGTTCACCAAAACGTTTTGGTGCTCACGATAGTATTCATATTTGGATAAAACCAAATGATGTAGAAAATGCTAACTTAATGATTTTACTGGGCTATATTATTTCAGGAAATAAAGACTGGAAAAATTCAGTAATAAAGATTTTCTCTATTGCAACTAAAGAAAATATTGAAGCAGAAAAACAAAATATAATTGACCTTACTCAAGATGGACGTTTACCAATTTCGGTAAATAATATTACAATGATAACATTAAAAGAAGATCAAAGTATAAAAGAACGCATCAACGAACAATCAGCAGATGCTGCCTTAACTATTATTGGTTTCAGACAAGAAAGTGTAAAAATGAGAGGTAGAGAAATGTTTGACGGTTATAATCAAATTGGCGACATTTTATTTGTGAACTCAAGCGGAGAGAAGGTAATTAAATAAAAAAAGGTGTATTTTCCAACCATTTTATTACAAACTGCACCTTTGTATGAAACGGTGCAGTTATCAACGAAAAGCAACTCATAAAAGCCTGTTTAAAAAACGATAGAAACGCACAATACCAATTCTATCAGCTTTTTTCCTCCAGAATGATGGGGGTTTGTATGCGTTATGCTTCTTCAATTGAGGAGGCAGAAGATTGGCTTCAAGATGGCTTTATTAAGGTTTTTAATACATTGCATCAATATAGTTTTAAAGGCTCATTAGAAGGTTGGGTTAGGGTAGTAATAAGAAATCAGGCATTACAAAATATTCGTAAGGCAAAACAATCGGCACTCATTACCTTAGTTGATAATGATTATTTGCTTGAACCTTCAACTGTTGATGATGAAATTAATTCAATACCGCAGTTCAAAGCCATTGAATTGATACAACAATTACCAAAAGGTTGTAGAGCTGTTTTTAACTTATATGTAATAGAAAGTAATTCACATAAAGAAATTGCTCAAATATTGGGAGTAACAGAAGGAACATCAAAATCTCAATTAAATAGAGCAAGAAAGTTGTTAAAAGAAATGTTGTACGACAAAGGATTGTACTTAGCAAAAAAATGAGTAATAAAAAAAATATATCAAACTTAGAAAATTTTGAATTTCAACCTTCTGGTAAGGTATGGAATGGTATTGCTCGTAACCTAAGTAATCCAAATGTTTCTAATAAGTCGGAAAGTGATAATCTAAATAACTTTGAATTTGAACCATCTAGTAAAGTTTGGGATAAACTGAATACGCACTTAGAAAATACAACAATAAGTGCCAATTCTCCAGAACTGAGCTTTTATAAATATGCATTTATTGCTTCTTTGGCTGTTATTTTATTTTTAAGTTCAGTTATTTTAATTAACTATAATTCAGTAGAAAATGAAAAGTTAGATTTTTCGGAAATCATAACAACCAAAAACTCAAACAATGCTAATATTAATAATGAAAATACTTTCTCTGAGAATGAAAATTTACCAATTGTACATAACAAGAAAACCGTTGTAGCTGAAAGTTCTGAACATAAAGAACTAAAAAAAATAAATAATACAAAAACAAATAAAGATTTCACTAACAAAAATCTACTCAATAATTCGGTTAAAGAATCTATTCAAGAAAATGCTAAAAGTGAAATTAAGTTTGGTTTGAAGGAAAAAGGTTTTGTTGAAAAACCAAATAAAAAAGTAAGCAATAGTAATTTTGATGTTTTCAATGATGCTTTTGTTCAGAATTACGACTTGCTTACTCCTTCAATTTCTAATAGTAATATTAAAGATAAACCAGAAATTAACAACCTTAATGATTTTGATAAGAAAACAAAAAATAAAGTTGTAACCAACAATAAAAATTTTCAAAAAAATAAACTAATCGAACTTAAAGAGGTGATTGCACTTAATCCAGTAAAAAGTTTAGTTGACTTTGATAATTTTAAGTACATCAATATTAAGAAAAGAGAGAGCTATCCTCTCAATTCCATCAATTTTCAAGAGAAAGGCTTTTTAAACAATAAAAATGAATACAGTCTTAGCTATAATATTGGCAAATGGTGGAATACGCCATCAAATGAAGTAGCAAGTAAACAACAATATTTTCAACAAATAACTTTAAAGCACTGGTGGAGACTTAATAAATTTTTGAGCTTTGGTACAGGTATTAGTAATATTAACTATTCAAGCACTCAAAATCAAGATATTACATTTAACCTCGATGGAAGAAATTTTGATGAAGTAACCTTATTATCTGCATTAGCAGAAAATATGGTAAAAGCATATCTTCCCACTTCTTCTGGAGTAGGAGCTGGCTCGCAAATAAATTATAATATCAGCTCGATTGAAAAAGCTCATTATATTGCAGTTCCTTTGAGTTTGAAATTTGGTGTTTTATTTAATAAAATTAATGTAAATACACAATTAGGAATAAGTCCTATTTATTTACGTAAACACCTTATCTCTTTATCGCCATTAGAACAAAGATTAGATAGAGTAGAAATTCAAAGCTCTAATATCAATAGATTCAATATTCTTGGAAACTTTACACTAGGTTTTGGTTACAACATCTCCCATAAAATGAACATTGAAATCCAAACAAATATCAACAAAAAGTTAATAGCTGGTGACAGTAATTTTAAAAATATACCTTTTGGAATTGGTGGAGGCGTAAAGGTTGGGTATAATTTCTAAAAAAGTTGATTTAGATTCCAACCAAATCTTTTTTTTTGTATCTTACAAATAAAACAAATAATTTAAAAGCATCGTTTTTTAATTCAAAAAACAAAATTTAATGAAAACATTCAAAATTCTATTAGCTGTTGCCATTTCAGGTAGTATGTTACTTACTTCTTGTACAAAAGAAGATGGAGCAAGCACAATTGGTAAAACAATTGCAGCCTCTCAAAGTGAGGAGGTAGAGAGTTATCCTGCAGCTATTGATGATTATGTAGCAGAAAACTATCCAAATGAAACCATTATTAAGGTTGAAGAAGAAACGCACGATGAAACAGAAATAGTTTATGAAGTTAAACTTACTTCTGGTATTGAGTTAGTATTTGATGAAGCAGGGATGTTCTTGTATTCAGATGAAGATTTTGATGATGAAGAAGAAGATGAAATTGATCCTTCAGCTTTACCACAAAATATTATCGACTATATTTTTTCAAATTATGCCGAACCAGTAATTGTAGAAGCAGAAATGGAAGATGAAGGATACGAAGTTGAGTTATCTGATGGTACAGAATTGTTATTCGATATTGATGGAAACTTTATTGCAGAAGATCAAGACGAAGAAGACGAAATTGAGCCAACAGATTTACCTCAAGAGATTTTAGATTACATTGCTACAAATTATCCAGGTACTGAAGTTTCAAAAGCTGAATTTGATAATGATGAAGGTTATGAAGTTAAATTAAGCGATGGAACTGAATTATATTTTGATGTTGATGGCAACTTCTTAGGAACAGATGAAGATGATAACGATAATGACGATGAGTACATTAATCCAGCCGATTTACCACAACAAGCATTAGATTATATAGCTTCAAATTATCCAGAAGCATCAATAGTTGAAGCTGAACTAGAAGAAGGAGAAGGTTACGAAGTCGAATTAGATAATGATATTGAAATTGAGTTTGATTTAGATGGTAATGTTCTTGAAGACGAAGGTTTAGAAGACGATTCTGATGACGACGAAGACGATGAAGACGAAGACAATGAAGACGAAGACAATGAAGACGAAGACAATGAAGAAGAGGAAGAAGAAGGTACTAATGAAGAGGGAGGAACAGAAGGATAAAAAT
>JAHDGP010000131.1:8962-10322 GCA_020627525.1 Bacteroidota bacterium | reverse complement strand
TGATCTTTTGCTCTGCTTCAAGTTTTGTCAGCTTGATATTTGCATCAGTACTTTTTGTTAAATTTAATATCGTTGTACACAGTGCCTTTGCATTCATCAAAACAATGTATTCACCGTCGTGCAGCAATCCATCATCAAACCTTCTCAAATAATTTATTCTCGACTCATTTAATAATTCGGGATCATTACTTCTTATGCAAAAATTATGCATGAAAAAATACAATTGTTGCTTGTCTTTTTTTGAAATGTCACTTTCTGAATCTAACAGCATTTTTTTTAGTTTATCATATTGAGATCTATCGTTCTTCAACATTAAACTAGCTGTCTCATAAATTTCTATTATTTTTTGAATGCTCGGAAAATCTTTCGCCCTTTTGAATAATGAAATTACTTCAGATTCTATTTCAGGATTGATTTCCTGTTTTTCAATTAACTGATGATTTAAAAGTAAGCAATAACTATGCATTTTACGCAAAACACTGTATTGTAAAAATTTTCTATAATAACTATTGTAATCTATGTTGTTTTTTTTAGATTGATCCTTTGAAATTAATTCAAGGTATGCTTTATATGACAGATAATCAATATAAACATTTTCAATCCCAGCTTTATACTGAATTTGGCTTTGATCAGAATCTTTGTCCTGTTTTGTTTTTATGTTTTTTTCAATTTTGTTGAACTCTTTAAAAAACAAATCATCGCCTTTTCTAGTCGCCAAATAATTTAAAAATCCAACATCCGTCAGACTTGGCTCTTGTTTCTGAGAATTTAAAAAATTACAGTATTTTTTGAGATTTTTGTATAACTCCGAACGTAAGACCCTAGCCGCATTGTTATCTTCTCTATTTCCGAATAACTTCTTATTTAGTACCGAAACACATACATTTACTTTATCCCAGTCATATTTGTTTTTTTTATAATGCCTGTGTATTTCTTCAAACAACGATCTACACTTCTTACTCGCATTTGTGAATTCTGTCAGGAAAACGAGACATTTAGAAGATTCTTGTCTATCCAATGTTCTACAAAGCTTAAATAAATCAGTTTTTTTTAGCTCTTTTTTCACTAACAATTTATTCATATAATTTTATATTTATATACTTGTTTATCAATAGTTTACAAAACTATTTCAGGGTAAATTAATTGTATTTTTTTCAAATAATTTGCGATTTTGTTGGTTGAAACTTAGAGGGTATTGAATGTAAATTTGGTGACATTAAAAAATCATTTTAAAATCAAACTTTCATGAAACATCCTTCTTACATATATCTTAAAATTATATTAAATTTTATTGCATTTATATATCTCAATAATTTACATTCACAAGAAAACACCAAAGTACAAAATAGCACATTTGAAT
>JAHDGP010000131.1:0-8952 GCA_020627525.1 Bacteroidota bacterium | reverse complement strand
AGATCGAAGTTGTTGACAAAGCGGAAAATCTCAGTTGGTTAAATTTAAGTAAATCTGAATATTTAAAGAAAGATTTGCTCGTAAAAAAACTATTTAATGATAATATGTTGAGTAAAGAAAACGCATTAATCGAGAAAAGTAAAACCTTTGATGAATTGGGTTGGACTCATTATCGTATGAAGCAAACATATAAAAATGTTCCAATTGAAGGGGCGGATTATATTCTTCACGAAAAGAATGGTTTTGTTGAAAAATCTAATGGAACAATCATTAAAAACCTTAACTTATCTGTCGAACCTGGTATATCTGATGCAAATGCACTACAAACGTTACTGTCCACGGTTTCAGCTTCTAAATATGCTTGGGAAGATCAAGATTTAGAAAAAATGATCAAAAAAGTAGAAAAAAATCCTTCAGCAACCTATTGTCCAACAGGAGAATTGGTCTTGATTTCAAAAGATAACAATTCTGATTATAAGTTGGCATACAAGTTTGATATTTTTTCTGTGGAACCATTTGACAGACACTATTACTATATTGATGCGCATACAGGAGAAATTATTAAACAAATCACCAGAATTCATAAAGATGAATGTATTGCTGGAACTGCAAACACAAATTACTATGGTACACAAGAGATAAATGTGAGCTATCAAAATGTGAATGGTTACCTGCGATTAAGAGAAAATTGTAGAGGAGAAGGTATTGAAACTTATAATTGTAATGAGACAACAAAGTTCCAGAAAATTGATTTTTTAGACTTCGACAATATATGGACTAGTCAAAGCGATATAAATGGTTGCGAAGTACATTGGTGTACAGAAGAAGCATATGATTATTTTAAAAACAAACGCAATAGAAACAGCTTTGATGGCAATGGAGCATTGATTCAATCATTTGTAAACTTTGGACAAAACATTAAAAATGCATTTTGGACTGGAAACTTTTTTGTGTACGGCAGTGGCAACGGAAGTTCTTATGGTCCAATGACCAGCCTGGATATAGTTGGCCATGAATTCACACATGCAGTAACACAATCTACTTCAAATCTAAAATATGAATATGAATCAGGTGCGTTAAATGAATCGTTTTCAGATATATTTGGAACAATCATCGAATGGAGATCAGAGCCTGATGCTTCCGAAAAAGATTGGTTCATAGGAGAAGATTCAAATACAACTGGAACAGGGCTTAGAGATATGAGTAATCCTAATGCCAAAAACCATCCGGATACTTACAAAGGAGATTATTGGCTAGATGGACCTCAAGACAATGGAGGAGTTCATATTAATAGTGGTGTTCAAAATTTTTGGTTTTATCTTTTGGTCAATGGCGGTTCTGGAGTAAATGACATAGATGATGCATACCAAGTATCAGGTATTGGAATGAACAAGGCAGCCAAAATAGCCTACAAGAATTTAGTTCATTATTTAAATCCAGATTCTGATTACATTTCTGCATACTTAGGGTCAATTGAAGCGGCGAAAGATATTTATGGTTCAAACTCAAATGAAGTGCAACAAGTCAAAAATGCTTGGTGCGCTGTCGGAGTCGGTCCTTGTTCAAGCCCTCCGCAGGGTGAAATTACGGTTACCCTACCTAATGGTGGAGAAATTTGGTCAGCAAACGCTCCTCAACAAATTGTATGGAGCAGCAGTGGAGTTATTGGTAACAATGTAAAATTAGAATATTCAATAAACGGCGGAACCATATGGCTGCCTATATATAATAGCACACCTAATGATGGATTTCAAACTTTGACTGTACCAGAAGTTATTTCAACTGTTGTAAAAGTTCGAATTTCATCTGTAGACAATCCTATCATTTTTGATGAGAGCGATAGCTATTTCTCAATTCAGAATCAGCCTCCACAACCAAGTCAAACTTGTAATGCCAATGATTTAGAGTTGGGAGCAGATGTTTATCTGCCTACTGGTGGAAATATTTATCTTGAATCTGGCTTAAACAATATGCTTTATTATTTCTGGGAACATTTAGGTGGATTGATTGGAACAAAAACAACACAATATGTAGATAATACTGGTTTGTATATTTTAACTGTAATCGACTCTTGTGGATATACTGCAACGGATAGCATAAATGTTTTAACAACTGTGGGAGATAGTTTATTTGTTTGGCCAGGAGATATGAACTATGATGGTAGAGTTGATCACAAAGATATTCCGGTATTTGGAAATTATTTAAGTGAAACGGGTCCCGTTAGACCTAATAAAGATATTAGATGGTATCCACATCCTTTTGTAGGATGGCCAAACAATCAGGCAAATGGTTTAAACTTTAAACATATTGATTCTGATGGCAATGGTATCATTGATTTAAATGATGCAGAGGCTATAAGCAGAAATTTTCATAAAACACATTATAGTGGAACAAACACGCAGGGAACCATTCCTACTGAGGGACCAATTAAAATTTCTGTTCAACCATGTTTTACTCCTAGTGCCAACGGAAGTTCAACAGAAATGATTGCGAATCTTGTATTGGAAAGTGACAATGAAAACAACTTGGCATTTTATGGAGGATATTTTACTGTCGCTTATGATGCACCACCAAATTCAGTCAGTAATGTTAGATTAGAATTTATCAATTCATGGCTAGGAGAAGAACAAGAAATATTTTATATTGCACATAATAACGATCTTCAGAATAGCATTGACGTTGGAATCACAAGATTAGATCAAGCAAACAAAATCGGAAAGGGTACAATTGCACAGTTAGTATTTGACTTAGATCAGTCTGGTTTCAATAGTTATGATGAATTGAATTTCAATGTAATAGATATAAATTTGCACAATAGTGAAAACATCAGCCTTGGAACCATTGGGCAGACAACAACTTTCAGTTTAGGCTTTGACGATTGTCCCGATAATTTTGTCATAAACGAAAACACTGTTTTAAATGGCGTTTTTCAAGTTTCAAATAATATCTCAACAAATGGGGTAGTAGAAATTTGCAGTGGCAGAAATGTTGTTTTAAATGTCAATGAATCAGCTTTAAATCAAAACTTTTCTGTTCAATTTGGTGGAGAACTTAGTATATTTGTTGATCCTTGCGACTTTAATGTGCAACCAAGAAACGCTGATTTTGATAGTAACTCGAAACCTAATTATTTTTCTGACGGAAAAGAATTAAAGGTGGACTTTGACTTAGAAAAATCTTCTAACTTGATTTTCGAAGTGTTGGACTTTTCGGGAAACAGTATTTCTAAAATTGATCTGGGTAATTACTCTTCAGGAAAACAACAATTATCGGTTTTGCGTGAACACCTGCCCAATGGGTCGTTTATCGCAGGTTTAATTACCGATGATTCAAGGCACTATTTTATCATTGAATAACTAACCCCTATATGGTAAAATACTAATTAATAATTTTCTAATATTGATAAGCAACTTCAAATTAAGCAATAAGGAAAGAAAAATAGATTGTGAGCCCATTTAGCATAATTATTTTATTCTGCTTTCCACAGTGCACTGTAAATAAATATTATTCCATTTTGAGGAGTAAAACTTAGTTTACAATTATTCAGTTTGGATAATATTTTTACAGTGTACTTATTCTTAAAAATTAGATAAATCATTTATCTATCAATATCAATTTAATCGAATCGGCAGACCGGTCCTAACACACTAATTACTTATTGATAGAAAATTATAATATATAACCAAACACTTACGAATTATGTTTAAGTATTTATTAACTGCAATACTTGTGTTCCTGTCCTTGTTTGACCTACTTGGACAACAGAAACATGTATTTTCACAAAAAGCAAAAGCAGCATTTAACAAATTGGCAAGCCCGGAAAGCACCTTGAAGTGGATTACTGTCAATGAAACTGAAAAAGTTTCTAAAAACTCATTTTTAAGTAAAAGCAAAGAAATATTTGACCTAGATGAAAAAACAACATTTCAAGAAATACGAGTAGTCAATAACAAAAACAAACTCAATGCTACTTGGAATCATTATAGGCTGCAACAAATGTATAATGGTATTCCTATAGAAAATGCACAGTATTTATTGCATGAAAAAAACGGATTAATAGAAACTGCAAACGGAAATGTAGTTCCCGGTTTAAAAATAAATACAACTCCTGCAATTTCTGAAAAAGTTGCACTCGAAGGGTTACTAAAAGAAATCAATGCAAACAAATATGTTTGGGAAAATGAACATAGAGAAGAAGTTTTAAAAGCACATCTAAATGATCCCAATGCAACAAATTTTCCAAAAGGCAAATTGGTTATTGTTTCCAAAACGCAAAATTTAGAAGATAAAGATTATGTTTTAGGCTACAAATTTAAAATTGAAACCATCAGCCCATTTTCTCTTGCTGAATACGTGGTTGATGCCTCTACAGGCACTCTAGTTTACAAGAATAGTTTGTTGTGTCAAAATGATGTTTTAGGAACTTGCGAGACACATAGCTATGGAAATCAAACTATAACCATGAACTATGATAACGCTGTATACACTCTAAAAGACAATGCTAGAAATATTGAAACAATAAATGGCAGTGGGCAAATTTGTGCTGATGATGGCAGTGGACAAATTTGTCCAAATATTGGCATTCATCCCTTAGAAAATGATGCTCCTGATTGGGATATACACCAATCTGGTTGTGAAGGACATTGGGCAGCAGAAATGACTTATGATTATCTAGAAAACAAACACGATTGGACTGGATATGACAACGCAAACAACAAGCTCCAAATTTGGGTATATATGGGAGATCAAAATTTTAAAGCAAAAGGAGGAAGCGGAAATATTTATCTTGGCGAAGGCGATGGTGTCAATTTTGGACCTTATACTTCTATTGATATTGTTGCCCATGAATTTATGCACAGCGTTATTCAAAGTACAGCTAATTTGCAATACGCAAGAGAATCAGGAGCGCTAAATGAATCATTTGCTGATATTTTTGGAACAATGGTTGAGTTCTATGCAGAACCTAATCCAAACAATAAGGACTGGCTTTTTGGAGAAGACAATAGCCTTATGGGAGATAGCAATGCAATCCGAGATTTGAGTAATCCTAATTCAAAAGATCATCCAAATACATATAAAGACGATTATTGGGAATATACAGAGATGGGTTGTAATGAATTAAATGATTATTGCCATGTGCATACAAATAGTGGCGTGCAAAATCATTGGTTTTATATCTTGTCAATGGGTAGTACAGGAACAAACTTTTATGATTATAACTATGACGTAGCGGGAATTGGAATGGAATCCGCAGCTGAAATTGCATTTGAAAACTTAAGATGTTATTTAAGCCCCTGCTCAGATTATATGGAAGCTAGAAAGGGAGCCATCGAAGCTGCAGTTTCATTGGGATACTCCGCGGATACCGTAATTCAAGTAATGGAAGCTTGGAATGCAGTAGGAGTATCTGGAAATTGTGACAATTCAGTTTCTGGAGACATAACATTAATCTATCCAAATGGTCAAGAAACTTTAAATCAGGGAATAATTGATACAATTAGATGGACAAGTAATGGGTATATTGGAGATAAAATAAAAATTGAATATTCTGTAAATGCAGGGAATCAGTGGCAAACAATTACTGAAGAAACAACTAACGATGGATCATTTGAATGGATACCGCCTAGTATTCAAACAAACTTAGCAATGATCAGAGTCTCTTCAGCATGTGACAATACTATTTTCGATTTCAGTGATGGATGTTTTAGTATTAATACTTGCGATTTAGAAGCTAGTTTTACGGTTAGTAATGAACAACCTTGCGCTGGTGAGAATGTAACATTTTCTTCCACAACCCCAGGAAATCTAGATTATTTTGATTGGTACATTAGCGGATTGTTTGTCAACAGTGGTGAAGTAATTGATTACAACTTTTATTATCCTGGTAGTTATTTGGTAGAACTCTGTGCTTCAAATGGAATTGACTGTGGAGATGTTGCAAGCTATTACATAGATGTAGAACCAAAATCAGATGCAGATTTTGATTTTAATGTTAATGACAATATTGTTCGATTCCAAGCCTCCGAAAATACTGAAGGTGCAACATACACATGGAATTTTGGAAGTGGCTCTTATACAACTCCTGAGCCTATCATTTCAAATATCTATATTGTAGGAGGTACCTATAATGTATGTTTGACTGTAAATAGTAATTGTGGTTCAGATACAGAATGCAAAAATGTTTCTGTTGAAGTAATTGGATGTAGTAATATAAACGCTTGTAATTACAATCCTCTGGCTTCTGATAATTCAACCTGTGTATTTGGAGACTGTAATTATTGTATTGAAAATGATTCATTGGCTTTGGTTGATTTATACAACTCAACCAATGGACCCAATTGGACAGTTAACTGGAACCTAAATGATCCTGTTGATACTTGGCACGGTATAACGACCGATGGATGCAGGGTCACCAATATTGATTTATCAGAAAACAACTTAATAGGAACAATCCCAAATTCAATAGGAAGTTTTGTTGCCTTAGACAAATTATTTTTAAACGGAAATGTCATTCATGGATTTATTGCCGAGAGTATTGGCAGTTTGAAAAAACTGAAAAGGTTGAATTTAAGTGATAACTATCTAACTGGTTCTATCCCAGATTCTTTGTTTACACTTTACAAACTTGAAAAATTGTATTTGGGAAATAATATTTTGACTGGAAATATTCCTTCAAACATTTCCTCCATGACCAATTTATATACATTGGATATTAGCGCGAACTCTATTGATGGATCAATTCCGCCTCAAATTGGCTATTTATCAAATCTGGAAACCTTGAAACTGAACAATAACAATATATCTGGTTCTATTCCAAACTCTATCGGTCTATTGCAGAACTTGGATTGGATATATTTGCAACGAAACAATTTAGTTGGTACCATTCCACCTCAACTGTACAATATTACTGGTCTTAAATTTTTAAATATTCAAAATAATAGATTAAAAGGAAAAATTGACAATGATATACATTTTTTGACCAACCTTGAATATTTAAATTTATCCAACAATTTTATAACAAATAAAATTCCTTCGTCAATATTGTACATGAAAAACATACGAATTCTAAACTTAGAAAACAATAGTTTTTTTGGTGAAATACCTAAAGAGATTGGTCTGTTAGAAAAGCTTGAGGAAGTCATTTTTTCTGATAACAATTTTACAGGATTGATACCAAAAGAAATTGGAAATTTACTAAACCTGCGAGTCTTACATTTGGAAAATAACAATTTGCTAGGCGAGATTCCAGTAGAACTTGGAAACTTATCGAACTTAACAGAATTAAGATTCAATTCTAATTATTTAACAGGTTGCTATCCTGTGGATCTGTGTAATTTAAACTTGGACCCTTCTTACTTTAACTTTGAAGGAAATGCCGGATTGATTGATGGTGGCTCAGATCAAGGCTTTATAGATTTTTGTAATGGAAATGATGTTTGTTCAGGTCCAGATGTATATCCTGGAGATTTAAATTTCGATGGACGTGTTGATAATAAAGATATTTTATCAATTGGATTGTTTAATGGAGATTCTGGTCCTAGTAGAGAAGAAAATTCTCAAAATACAGAATGGTATGGTCATAAATCAAGAGACTGGGGACAACAACAAACAAACGGTGCCGACCTAAAACACATTGATGCTAATGGAAATGGTATTATTGATTTAGAAGATTTTGATGTTATTGATGAAAATTATTACAATACGCATTTTAATGCACCAAACTCAAATTTAATCAATTGCTTTTCTGATAGTACAATAGAGGTCTCTTTATTAGAAACGCCACTGCCAAGTAACAATAATAACAATACCAATGAATTGGTTTTTGATATAAACATAACAACTGTAGATAATTCAAATTTGGGAATTTATGGAAGCTGTTTTACAATTGGCTATGATCATCCCGAAGTAAGCAATATAGAAATAGAAATTATAGATTCAACTTGGTTTGGTCAAACAGGTTTAAACTTGATCAACATTTACCGTTGGGACCCAGATGAAAATAGGGTTGAGGTTGGAATAACAAGGGTTGATGGCCTAAACAGTGTAAAAGGCGGATTAGTTGGTAATTTGATTGTGACCATTGACAATGATCCACCTGGAGATAGTAATGATTACAGCTTTTACATAGAGGATATTGATTTGCGTAATGCTCAAATGCGTGAGCTGCCCATTACTACCGCCCCCTCTGTGACCATTGTAAGTAAACCTGATTGTTTGCCTTCATTGAATGTTGTATCAGACACAGTTTTTCAAAACAGCAATGTCACTGCTCAAGGGCTTATTCAAACAAACGGAAATACAGTAGTAAATGCAAACGAAACTGTTTCTTTTAGCGCAGATCAGTTCAAAATCAACAACGGATTTACCGTTGAAGATGGTGCAGAGTTCACATTTTTCAATGACCCTTGTGGTATTGCAAATAGAAATTCTGGTTCGAGAAACTTTACCAATCCTAATCAAATATTTAGATCAGGAAGCTACAAAATAATTGAAAACGAACTTGTTTTTGAATTCGATTTGGTAAAAGGTGGAGCGGTATCGTTTGAAATAATAAATTCTGTCAATAATGCCTACAAATTTGGAAAAAAATCTGAAGGTAGTCAAACAATCAGCATACCAATAGAGGAAGTCCAAAACAACGAATTTCGTGCTTGTTTCAAAGTAGGTTTTGATAGATACTATTTTGATGTAAAATTATGAATACCATATTCCAGATAATATTAATTTTCTGAAAACTGAGGAATGTCTCATAAAAAATGCTACTAGAGGCATTCCTCGGCAGAAGAAATTACCATTACAGATTGAGATAACAAATCCAGATGAACAGGAATTTTATACCTGAAATTTAAAAAAAGAACAAATAAATATTTTATAAATTAATAATATAATAAACAATCATGAAAAAAATTAATTTAATTTTAATTGCTCTATTGAGCTTTACATTTTTAAGCA
>JAHDGP010000130.1 GCA_020627525.1 Bacteroidota bacterium | reverse complement strand
GTTCAAAGCCTTGTTCAAAGCCTTTCTGATATAAATAATCTGTACTGACATCGTAATTTACAGGCATATTTTCAATGATTTTATACACTTATGTATTGAAAGGGTTTTTTCATAAAAAAACATAATGATTTGATTAATTAGAGATTAATGCACTTAAAATTGGTGCGATCTTTACAAGATCGATAAAATTGGGCATTTATTCATCACTAACATAATGGGATCACGCTGTGATCCTTTTTTAAATGATTGCAGAGCAATCAAAACTATGTTAGCTTTTGGTCAAATACTTGTACTTTTCAACCTCAGAGAGGTTGCACATTTACTTATCGTTTTTATGAGAAAGCCCCTTTATATATTGATTTACTTTTGGCTTTCTTCAAACTTCTTAATAACTAACAACACTCGTTCCACAGAGACATTCATTTCTTTTGCAATGGATTCTATAGAATTTCCTAACTTATAACAGGCTAATATTCCTCGCTCCAGACCTTTCTGATATAAATAATCTGTACTGACATCGTAATTTACAGGCATATTTTCAATAATTTTATTTACTTTTTTATCCAATTTACGCAATCTTGATAAAAAAATCAATTGATTTATATATCTACTCGCTATTTTTTCAGATTTTGAAAGCTTTTTTAACTTTTCCAAAATTTGTTTCAAAACAAACTCCACCTCGTTTTTATCATAATTACCAAGTAAAGCCATTATAACCATTTCAGGAACTTCAGAACTTAAAAATGTTTCGGGACTGTATTCATTTATGCTTATGTAATCAAAACCTGTAAATATTTCATCGCTATTTAGTTGGGAGCGCATGTTGAACTTTGCACTTCCTAAGTAAATTACATACCGTACTATTGGCAGTTTATATTTTTTCTGAATCAAGCCATGATATTCCTGCATGCGAAAAATCATATTTTTATCATTTTCCGATTGAAATTCTAAATGTAAAATTTTAATTTCCTTTGATGCGGTTTCTATTTTATATAGAAAATCAACTTCTCTTTCTATAGTTTTTGAAATTTTCTCTTGTAGTGGTTGATATGTTTTAATTTTCAAATTCAACCGCATTTCAACCAAAGGCAAGAACAATGATTCCGCATTTTCCCGAAATACCCTATCATAGGTATTACCTTTAAGATTTTCATCCTTCTTATCTGACATTTTGCAAGTTTGTATAAATTTTATTTCATACATACAATGCAATCTTTATAAAAATGCAAGTTTAGAGGATGTTGATCATCCTATCTCCTTTACACATTTTCGCAACTTAACAAGTTTTGTAAGCAATTCCTCTAACTGGTCTAAAGGCAACATATTCGCTCCGTCGGACTTTGCTTGAGAAAGATCAGGATGTGTTTCTATAAAAAGACCATCTACACCAGATGCTATTCCCGCCTTCGCAATCGTTTCAATCAATTGTGGTTTGCCTCCTGTAACGCCTGTAGATTGATTGGGTTGTTGCAATGAGTGTGTGCAATCCAAAATAACGGGGACTCCAAATGACTGCATTTGTGGCACACCTCTAAAATCAACCACCAAGTCCTGAAAGCCAAAAGTAGTTCCTCGCTCCGTTAACCAAACTTTTTCATTTCCAGACTGAACAACCTTCTCAACAGCAAACTTCATTGCCTCAGCCGATAAAAATTGTCCTTTCTTTATATTTACAATTTTCCCTGTTTTTGCAGCTGCAACAATCAGTTCTGTCTGACGACAAAGAAAAGCAGGAATTTGAATAACATCTACAATCTCTCCTACCCACTTCGCTTCTTCAACAGAATGAACATCTGTTGTTATTGGAACATTAAATTCTTCTTTGATCTCTTTGAGCAATTTCATCGCCAATTCATCACCAATGCCTGTAAATGAATCAAGTCGACTTCGATTTGCTTTTTTATACGAGCCCTTGAATACAAAAGGAATTGCTAACTTTGTGCATATATTAGATATATGCGTAACTGTTTCTTGTAAAATCTCTTTACTTTCAATAGCACAAGGTCCCGCAATTAAAAAAAAGTTATCATCCTCAATTTTTTGACTTGCGAAAAGGTCTTTAAATTTTTTCATTATTGCAAAGTTAAGGGACAAAGGATTAATAATTGTCTGATTTGATAAAGTCCAACAATATTTCAATGATAAAAAAGGCAACTATTTCAGTTATCCCAATAGTTAGAAATGAAACTTTGGTTGGATATTATGGTCTTGAACAATCTTTAAAAGTTTTTTTTAATCAATAAGGATACACAACTTAACTTTGTGATTGACATGATTCAGAATGAAAAACAATATCCTACAAAATAATTAAATGAAAAAAGATATATCCAATATTACAGATATAAACTTTTTGGTTGATCAGTTTTACGAAAAAGCATTAAAAGATTCAATCATTGGTTATATTTTTACAGATGTCAGCACGATAGATTTAAAAGAACACTTACCAGTAATTTGCGCTTTTTGGGCTTCTATTTTATTAGACCAAAAAGGTTATAAGGGCAATCCAATGTTGAAACATATTGAACTGAATAAAAAAGAAGCTTTAACCGAAACACATTTTCAAAGATGGTTAGAGCTTTGGGAAACAACCGTAAATGAACTTTTTGATGGTAAAATTGCAGACAAAGCAATCTATCAAGCTAAAAATATAAAAGCATTGATGCTTTATAAGATCAAACAAAGCGACAAATTTAATTTAGGTACGTAGAATAAGTCTGGGAATAAACAATTATTTTATGAATAATCCCTAATTTCAATTCAAAATAAATAACAAATGAGTATACAACTTTCGAAAATATCTACACTGCCACCAGATGATAGAAAGAAAAAATCTACTAGAAAGAAAGCAGCAAAATTGCAAGTTCGAATTGGTGAACTGGCTAGAATATTGGCTGCCGAAGCTAAAAAAAGCCTGTTAATCGTCCTTCAGGGAATGGATGCAAGCGGAAAAGACGGAGCTACTAGAAAAGTATTTTCTGGAGTAAATCCATCTATTTGCAATGTACATTCATTTAAAAAACCTACTGACGAAGAGTTCGGTCATGATTTTTTATGGCGTGTACATAAAGTTGCTCCGAGAGCTGGAACCATACAAATATTTAACAGATCGCATTACGAAGATGTTTTGATTCAACGGGTTCACAACTGGATTGATATGGATACTGTTCACAAAAGATTTGAACATATAAACAATTTTGAAAGATTGCTACAAGACAGAGGTACGGTTGTTCTGAAATTTTACCTACATGTTTCAAAAGAAGCTCAGCTAGAACGACTGAATGAGCGAAAAACAATGGCACATAAATTTTGGAAACACAATCCAAATGATTTTAAAGAAAGAGAACATTGGGATAGTTATATGGAAGCTTATGAAGATTGTTTTAAGCATTGTGGTCCAGATATTCCTTGGAACATTATTCCATCTGATGAAAATTTCAATAAAGAATACTTAATTGCCGAAAAAGTGGTAGAAGCTTTGGAAGCTATGGATTTGAAATGGCCTGATTTGAAAGAATAAGTCGAACAAAAGAAAAAACAAATGCACAGTAAGTTTTATTTAAACATTCTTACTGTGCATTTACTAATCAATTAGGTTTTATTATCTACTCCATCAAACTAACTTGATATTTAAGTAATGCTTTTTTTAGAATAAAATAACCACGGTCTAAAAGGTACTGAAAATCATTCAGCGCTTGATAAAGGATGTTTAAGTTTTTTTCAAAATAAAGTACATTTCCGAAATACTCTAAATCGCTAGATAAATATTTTTCAAAATTTACCTTCATAGATTCAGAAATGTAATTTTGAAACTTTTGTTGCGACAATAATTTCGAAATAATTGTTTTCAATTCATCCTCATGAATTTTAATTTCCTTAAAATTTTCCTTTATCTCACTATACGGCAATTCTGTTTCAATAAAATTTAGTGAAAACAAAATTTGATTGTGTAAATTCATTCTTTTATCAAACTCCAAATCATAGTCAAAAAATTCAGTATAAATCGAATGAAGTTTTCCTGAATTTCCTTTTTTCTTTTCTAAATCATTAAAATACTTATATATTTCAATATCGTTTTTAACAATTTCATTATTCAATGATGTCAATTTTTCGTCCAAATCGACAAGTAACTTCTTCGCATCTTTCTGTTTGTATTTCTTTCCATCATAGTCAAAAGTCCGCAAATCAATGTTTTTGTTTGCAATATGGCTTATTGTAGTTATGTCTGCATAAAGATCTGAGTATTCAAAAATTAAATTTGTTTTCTCATCAGAATATAATTGTGTTAAACTTAATTCAGTTTTTTCATCGGCAATACTTTCAAGATCGAAAGGAACTATGTTTTTAGGATTGTAATATTTATTGTAAATTTTATCAAAAGAATTATTTAAATAGTCTTCTGTATATGTCTTTTTAAATTCTTCAAAAGAATAGATCTTTGATTTTACACTTTTATCAACATCAACAAAAGTCTTAAGTGTAACTCTTTTTTGAAGCTCATTAATGTTGGTAAAAATTTCATCAGACCTGGATGACTCTAATTCACCAAGCAACTCAGCATTTGCTTTTAGTTTTGTTGTTCTGTCTTTCAAGCTTGGATGCGATGCCCATTGATCGTCGATAACTAACCTTGACTTATTAAATTTATTGAGATTTTCCCACGAAATTTTAGGCAAACCATTCTCTATAGGCACATCATACTCTTCACTTAAAAATTGCATAGCATATTCATGATCTTTATATACATTTTCGCTTCTAACTTTTTCAATATTATACAAATAAAAATTAAACACAGATTGCAAAGCCATATTTGCGAAATCAAGTTTTAACAACCCATTTTTTAAAGGCAGATAACCTGTAATCTTAGCTGCTATTTCATCTGCATTGAACTCCATTTCTCGTGAAAGTGCAAAATATTGTTTGTTTACTAAATCGTACATTTTCATCAAAACCCACTGAATCGCCTGTACTACTTTTACAGCCATATTTGTAAAGAAAGTAAAAATGCCACCAATATCATTTAAGTGTTGAATCAATTTTCCATAGCCTTCATTTTCAAAAAGCATATTGAAAATAATTTTATTTACCTGATAAATATAGCTGCCAAGCCTAAGCGTTTTTTGAGAAAAATGTCCAAACTCATGTGCTAAAATAGCTCTTAGTTCATCTTTCGTAACAACATTTACTAAGCCTAAACCAATTATTAAATCTTTTTTAATAGGTGTAAATAAATTAACAAAACTTGAATGTACTGCGACTGAAGCTGACACATCATTCGATATAAAAACTTTATCTGGAATAGAGGTTTCGACTTCATTTGCCAACTCCTCCAACATCTGAAATAGTTTTGGTTCATCTGCTTTTTTCAGTTCAATCATTTGAGAACTATCCACTTTATGGGACTTAAACAGAAACTTTAAAACAAAGACCAATATCAGAATTCCAAAAATGGCGATTCCTAATCCTAAGAAAATACCAATTAGTTTGGGAAACACCAAAAACGCAATAACTCCAGCTCCAATACAAAAAGCTGTCAGCGCGATAGCAAACAAAACTAAGATGAGGTAAACGAAAATAAAGAGGAGAATAGAAATCACAACTTTAACACTTTGATTTTTAAACTCCGGAGACATTTTAACATTTGGGGTATTCATAACGCTGGAAAAAAAATTTGTTTAAATGTATTAAAACACAATTTAACATTCTAGCTTACAGGACAATTTGTGTCTTAAATATTACTAATATAAAGTTTTTAAATATTATCTAATTGAACAAAGTAGTAGAGATACTTTTAATTATCAATTACTTATACCTTAGTTCTAAGGTCTATATAAAAAATTAGGTCCAACTTAAGTTGGACCTAATCTAATCAGAATGGGTACTCCAATAAATTTCAATAAATTTTATAATCTATCAGAAGCTCTAATATATAATATTTATTCAAATTATTCAACTATCTAGACAAGAAACCTGATAAAAGTTTCATGCCAATACTTGCAACGTCATCTACATATTTGCCATCTCCATCTCTATCTAATAATTTACCAACAACTCCCATTTCAGAAGGTGCTTCTTGTGTAAATTGTTTTTGAGATCTCACCAATACATTAGACAAATCATTTGGTTGCCAGTTATTTTGTCTTTTTTGTTTTCCTAAAGCTCCTAAAACCATTGGAGCCAATATTTTAAATATTTTTGAAGTACCGCCTTGATCAACACCACAAGCTTCACTTACATTTCTTTCAATGTGTTGACGCTTATTTCCAAAAATATGTCCTAATATTCCATCACCTTCCCCTTGATCTGGTTTTTCAATCAGATCGTTCAGGTTATCAAAAATACTACCATCATGCTTTTTGCTTAAAGCATTAAACAAAGACTCAGCCCCTGTTTGAGATCTGGCATTGCCTGTCAATGCACTTATTAAAACTGGTAATGCACTTGATACTACATTTTTAGTTGAGGCATCATTTGATCCCAATGATTTACTGATTTGACTAATCACTGATGGACCTAATTGTTGGGCTAACATCCCTAATAAATTCTCGTTCACTTTTGTGGTGTTTAGATTAAAAATATAATTTAACTTTCAATATTAATACTCTCATTTTGGCTAAAAAGTTCCTAAGAGCAATAAAGCCAAAAGCAAAGAATAAGAAAAAATTTGTTTATGTCAAATTTTTGCGAAACAAAATTACATAAAATATTTATTTTCAATTATTTACAAAGAAAAATAATGTTACACTATTTATTTTTCTCTACTTTATTTTATCTTGATAATTTTTATCAAAAGGCATTTTAGTATCTTTGTCAATTCAATTAAGTAAAAATTTATGAACATTTCGATGATATTAGCAGCTGGTACGGATTACGTCAATTCGTATACCATGATTATCGCAGCTTCATTAATCGTTGTATTGTCCTATTTTTTCAATGTTTTATCGAAAAAAACCAATATTCCTTCTGTTTTAATGCTAATTATGACAGGAATAGCGATTAAGTTGGGTCTTGAGCATTTTCATGTTCCTGAACTAAAGTTGTTTCCGATATTAGAAGTTTTGGGAATTGTAGGATTGATCATGATCGTTTTGGAAGCAGCGTTGGATCTTGATATTAGTAAGGATAAGCTACCTATGATCGGTAGAGCCACCATGGTCGCTTTGCTAGGATTGCTCGGTTCTGCTTTTACCGCCGCACTTATTATACAGAATTTCTTAGATGTTGATTTTAATCATGCTCTACTCTATGCCACTCCTTTGTCTATTTTAAGTAGTGCCATCATTATTCCTAGTGTGGGACAATTGCGGCATGATAAAAAGGAATTTATGGTATATGAGGGCACAATCTCTGATATTTTGGGGATCATGATGTTCTATTTGATTCTGACTATCATTGAAAGTGGCTCTTTAAAATCAGCAGGTGCGGACTTTGGGGTAAGCCTCTTTTTAACAATTTTGGTTTCGATACTTGCCAGCTATTTACTGGTATTGCTATTTCAAAATATTACCACTCAGGTTAAATTATTCCTACTTATTGCAGTTCTTTTATTGCTTTATTCTTTTGGAAAATTGTTACACTTATCCCCTCTTTTATTGATTTTGAGTTTTGGAATTGTATTTACCAATCCAAAATTATTTTTTGTGGGTCCTATAAAATCCTGGGTAGATGAAGAAACACTGTCTATAGTTGAAAAGGAATTTCACATTATAACTATTGAAACAGCCTTTATAATTCGAACATTTTTCTTTGTCGTTTTTGGTATGACAATAACCTTGTCTTCTGTGTTAAACTACAATGTTATCATCATCAGTATGCTAATTATTTTGCTGGTTTATGTTGTTCGTTTAGTACTGCTGAGGTTTTTCGTTGGAAAAGATCTATTACCAGAACTGTATATTGCTCCAAGAGGATTGATTACAATTTTGCTTTTTTACGCCATTCCAAAGAGTGCTCAATTAGAAAATTTTGATAGTGGAATTTTATTATTTATCATTCTAATTACAAGTTTTGTGATGACCTTCGGTTTAATATCAAATGGCAAAAAAGAAGAAGAGCCTAGCATTACTTCTAGTGATGATCCTTATGAAGAAACAACAGATATTATTGAAAACAACACACTTGAACAAGATTCGTCTTTAGACCAAAGTTGATTCTCAAACCAAAAATTAATCACTTTATTGGTAAGATAAATTAATTGTCACTCAAAATTCTCTTGCAAAAGGCGTAATAGGTTTACTAATGATTCTATAGAAGGTTGACAGAAGGGAAAACAACAATAAGAGAAATGGACTTTGTAGCATTAGAGCAAAAAATAGAAAAAGCAGCAAGAAGTGCTTTTATTGAAATGTTTGATAAGCATAAAAGCGAAGGCGTTTATTGCTTTGCACTTTACAGCGATGATGGGGCAATGACTGTTTGTCCTTCAACAAATACAACAGATTTTTTAGACAACTTATCTGAAAAGGAAAAAGAGGAATTAGCCTATTACAAATTTGAACCAGCCGAGTGGAAGTATGAAATGATTGGGGCAGATAAAGCGTTCAATGAAATCTGCAAAGACTTAAGAACAGAACTCGAAAAAAACGACTTTGAAAACGAGTATGAAAATAATGAAACGTTTTCCGTTTTTCAAAATCAACTTTATGAAGTTTGCTTTGGTGTTCTTAAAAAACTTAAAGGAGAAAAATTCTTTAAAAAAATTGCTGGTAAAGATATTTTCCTGATTTTTTCTGTTAGTGAATACGAGTTTGAAAGTGATTATCTTAAAAATATGATCAGTGAGCTTAACAATGATGCATACAAAACTGAATATTTAAATTGGATGAAAACTTGGGCAGGCTAATTAAGAACTTGCAATAATTTGACGAAGAAAATCAAAATGAATAAAAAGGAAATAAAGATTAAATGCCTTGACAATATTGAATTGACGGGCACTTTATACGAACCTGACTTTGTCAAAGCAGCAGTTATGATTGCACCAGCTACAGGAATTAAAAGAGGTTTCTATAATTCCTTAGCCACCTTTCTTGCTGACAACAACTATGGGGTAATTTGTTTTGACAACAGAGGAATTGGCGGTTCAAAAAATGGAGACATTAACAATCTGAATGCCTCATTAAAAACTTGGGGAACATTAGATATGACGGCTGTTTTGGAAAAATTAAAATCTTGTTTTCCAAATGCAACTTATCATTTAATAGGTCACAGTGCTGGCGGACAACTAGTTGGACTAATGGATAACTGTACTGATTTATCCTCCATGTTCAATTTTGCATCCTCTTCTGGTAATTTGAAAAAAATGACCTATCCATTCAAATTCAGCGCAATCTTTTTTCTAAATATATTTATTCCAATAAGCAATTTGTTATTTGGAAAAACCAATTCGCAATGGGTTGGAATGGGCGAACCTTTACCTAAAAAAGTAGCAGCACAATGGACCAAATGGTGCAATGGTGCAGGTTATGTCGAAACCGATTTTGGAAAGGAGATAAAAATCCATCACTATGATCAATTGACCTTTCCTTCAATGTGGCTGCACGCAGATGATGATGGAATTGCCAATCTTGAAAACGTGAAAGATATGATGAGAATTTTCCCTAATTCTAAAGCTGAAATAAAAACACTTACACCAAAAAATTTAGGCTATAAAGAAATTGGACATATGAAATTTTTTAGCTCTAAATACAAGGAATTATGGAAACACGCATTGAACTGGCTAGACAACAATATTTAACTATAAAAATATAATTCAAAGTTTTGGTGATAAGTTGTTTGTGAAAGTTAATTATGTATGTTAATTTGATCTTAGCAACGACTCAAAAATAGTTGTATGAAAAAATATGAGAAACAAATAGAGGTTAGATGGTCAGATGTTGATCCCAATAGACATGTTCGACATTCTGCCTACTATGAATATGGAGCACATGTAAGAATTAAATTTTTTGCGGAAAATGGTTTTGGTTCTGCTGAAATGAACAAATTGAATATTGGTCCCATCTTGTTTAAAGAAGAATGTTCATTTATCAGAGAGATAAGCCCAGATGATACCATAACAATAAACATCCTAAAAGGAGCAATAGCGGAAGATGGTTCAAGGTGGGTATTACATCATGAAATATTCAATCAAAATGGAAAAAGTGCACATATTACAATCAAAGGAGCTTGGATTGATTTGAACATTAGAAAATTAGCAAAAATACCGATAGGATTGGCAAAAATATTGCACGAATTGCCACCTGGAGAAAACTACATTTATTCAAAAGAAAATAAATAAGTAAGTGATAAGATCAAATTAACATACACAAATAAATTTCACAAAAATCTGA
>JAHDGP010000129.1 GCA_020627525.1 Bacteroidota bacterium | reverse complement strand
AAGGCGCATAATGTTGCTTATTTTGGTATATTTATATTTCACAAATATGAAATAAAAACTACAAACCAAAATTCAATGAAACTAGACCTAAACAATCCCTGGCACAAAGTAAGTGCTGGAAAAAATGCGCCAAATGTTGTCAATGGCATAATTGAAATACCTAAAAACACAAGAGCAAAGTATGAACTTGAAAAAGAATCAGGATTGCTTGTCTTAGATCGTGTTTTGTATTCTTCAATGTATTACCCAGCCAATTATGGTTTTATTCCACAAACATATTGTGATGACAGTCACCCATTGGATATTTTAATTTTGTCGCAGATCACAGTAGTTCCTATGTGCATCGTGTCTGCGAAAGTTATTGGAGTCTTGCGAATGTCGGATAGTGGCGACCTAGATGATAAAATTATAGCTGTTGCAGAAAATGATATGAGCGTTGATCATTTAAATGATATTTCAGAATTACCTGAACATTTTTTTAAAGAGCTAAAAAACTTTTTTGAAGATTATAGAAAATTAGAAAATTCAAAAGTAGAGGTCGATAATTTTCAAAATGCAGAGGTCGCTAGAAAAATTATAAAGCAAAATATGGAGGATTATAAAAATTATGTTTCTAGTACCACAGTTTAAAACCTTTTTAAGTATTTGAACAAACAATTTCATATATTTTTCTAAAATGATTTGCCAAAAACATCTTTTCAGTTTAAGACCAGGTATACATTATCTAAATTGTGCCAGAAAATCTCCACTTCTTAAAACAGCAGAAGAGGCTTGTATAAAGGCGCTAATCAGAGGGCGAAATCCCATAAATATTTCAATCGAAGATTTCTTTTCTGAATCCAATGTCGTTAGAGAATATTTCAGTAAAATTATTAACTGTCAACCATCTGAAATTGCAATTTTACCTTCGACATCTTATGGATTTAGTTCGGCATTAAATAACATTTCACCTAAAAGGAATGGCAATGCCATAACTATAAAAGAAGAATTTCCAAGTGGTTACTTTTCTATAAAAAGATGGTGTAAAGACCATCAAAATGAACTAGTAGTTGTTGGTCCTGATCAAAACTCCAATACTTATGGAGAAAGTTGGAATAACAATATTGTTAACGCCATAAACCAAAATACCAGCATCGTTTTAATGTCGGGCATTCATTGGATGAATGGTACAAAATTTGACCTAAAACGAATAGGTGATAAATGCAAATCAGTAGGTGCTAGGTTTATTCTAGACGGTACACAAACTGTAGGTGCATTGCCTTTAGATGTTAAAGATTTAAACATTGATGCTTTGGTTTGTGCTACCTATAAATGGTTGTTTGGTCCTTATTCTATTTGCTTAGCCTATTTTGGTGAAGCTTTTGCAAATGGTATTCCATTGGAAGAAGCCTGGCTCAACAGAACCAACTCAAGAAAGTTCAGTGACTTAACAAATTATCAATCGGAATATCATGTAAATGCCGGCAGATATAATGTTGGTGAAAGCAGCAATTTCATTACAATGCCTATTTTGAGAGAAAGCTTGAAACAATTGAATGAATGGGATGTTGCTAAAATTCAAGACTATTGTAAAAATTTAATCCAGCCATTGATTAAATATTTAAAATCAATGAATGTCGAATTGGAAGGAGATAAGTATTTTTCAAACCACCTTTTTTCACTAAAATTACCTGGCAACATTGATACAAATATCTTGAACGCCAAACTTGAACAGCACAACATCATAGTTTCACTGAGAGGAGAATTTATAAGGGTTTCGGTTAATGTTTTTAACGACGAATCAGATATTCAAAAATTGATTGAAGTGATTGAGATGGTTCGCTAGAATTTTTAGCCCCTTATAGCTTTGTCAGTGACAATAATATAAACAAATATCCAGCGCGCTGTCCTTAAAATGAAGAAAAAAAGATATTCCCTGGTTAGTCAAAAAATCGAAAAAACAAACTTCAGACACGCTTTGCATAAATATATAGAACTGTTGCGACCATTGATTTATTCAAAAAAACGGTATTTCAAGACAACTAAACTGCATAATTTACTGTTTTAATAACAGAGATTCATTATTTTAAAACGATGATAAAAATCAAAAATGACTAGACAAGTTTCAAGAAAAATTTTAGTGTTTGGTCTACCACTTTTACTAGTAGCATTTTTGGTATTTCTAAGTAAATCATTGGCTTTTCAAAACGCTCCAAAAGATTTATCTTTTGGGATTTTGATGGATTTGATTCTCACGCTTCCTGTATTGTACTATTGCCTTATTCGCAAAACATCAATTCCAAAATATACAGTTGTTTCTGTCTTTATAGTTGGTGTCATCGTTGCAAGTTTTATTATTCCAGTTGAACATCAAGGCTTGTTGACTCAAATAAAAACATTTGCCATTCCCATTGCTGAGTTGGGAATATTGGGCGTATTGATCTACCAGGCAAGATCCGTAATCAAAGAAATGAAAAAAAATGATCGGAAAGGTGTAGATTTTTTCGATGCACTTAGTATAGCCTGTTCGAATACATTGCCGGGTCGTGTTGGTAAATTGTTAGCGACGGAGGTTGGGGTTGTTTACTATTCATTTTTTGCAAATAAAAAAGCTGTATTAGGTGAAAATGATTTTACGTATTTCAAAAAAAATGGTATAAAGACAACCTTATCGGTTTTCCTCGGATTGATCATAGTCGAAACAGGTATCGTTCATATTTTAGTAGAAAAATGGAATGTTACCGTTGCTTGGGTTCTGACATTTTTGGGCTTGTACACTTGCCTACAAGTTTTTGCCTTAATTCGATCAATGAATAAACGTTTAATTTCTATTGATTACGAAAACCAATTGCTTAAACTTAGATATGGTTTTTTCAGTCAAACAGCTATTCCATTTCAACAAATAAAAAGCATTGAAAAATCAAAGAAAACCCTACCTGATGATAAAAACTTCATTGCCCTTTCTGCAGTTGACCTTTTAGATCCACACAATGTTGTCCTTCATCTAAATGAAAAGCAAACTTTGCACAAAATCTACGGAATCGAAAAAGAGTTTTCTTCTATTGCAATCTACGTAGATGACAAAGAACGATTTGTTGATGCAATTTTAACTTTAAAAGCATTTTAATTTGCTATCTTCACAAGATGCAAATTCACAGTTATTGGGGCAAAGTAGAAGAAAATTGGGCTGGCTTTTCCCCTGATTTATTTTTTACATCCACCCATTTTAATAATAAAGATATTGAAATTTTTCTAGGTCCTGAATTTGATGAAGAAGGAGAGGAAATAGACACGCCTCCAACAATCAAACAATTGGATCAGTATGAAAATACTTATGTTGATTTTTTAAATAATATTAATAAAGTTGTTGAAAGAATCCAAATAAAAACCTATCAGCAATACCTCAAATTATATGCACATTACTACGAGGGTATGGAGAAATCAGGTAAAGCTCCGCTTGAAATAGACTCTAAGGAAAAACATTTTGAATTTATTAAAAATGTAAATTATATTCGCATTCTCAAAGATGACAACATTCAACTTCCAATTCGTTATGATTTAGATACAGAACACGGTCTGGAAATCAGATTGGAAAAAAATTTGATTGTTGCTATTGGAGGAATTGCAGAAACATAAAAAAAAACAAAATGACAAAAAACACAGATGTAAACAGCTACATTGAAAATGCACCAGAAGAGCAAAAAGAAATACTTTTACAATTAAGGAGGCTCATTGAAAAATCGCTACCAAGTGTGACAGAACATTTTAAGTGGAGCCAACCAGTTTATGAAACAGAAAAAGGATTTTGTTATTTAAAAAGTACTAAGAAACATGTCAATTTAGGATTTATGAATGCTGAAAAAATTGATGATCCTGAAAATATATTAGAAGGTACTGGAAAATCCATGCGTCATATAAAAATTAAAAAGCTGGATGATATTAAAGAGCAAGTATTTATGGAAATGTTGAAGCAGGCAGGAACTTTTTAGCACCTTACTTTGATGTGTATTAAAATATATTCATCAAAGTAAAATAAAAATCTACCTCAAAAAGAATTACAAAAATATACCAGTCAATACAGATCATAGAAATAAACTCAAAAATCAGTGACTTATAATGAAATCATAGAGTGTCTTTATGACTTGCAAGATTCCGAGAAGGTAATTTTCAAAGAGAAAAAGTTTGGAGTCATTTCAAATAATTCTTTAGGAATTTATCATAAGGATTTAAAGATAATTGCCAAAGAAATTGGGCAAAACAATGAGCTTGCCATACAACTTTTTGACAGCGGAATTTATGAAGGACGGCTTTTATGCAGCAAAATGTTTAAACCCAAGGATGTCACTGAGCAATTAATGGAAAAATGGGTCAAGACATTTGAAAACTGGGAAATTTGTGATAGCTTCAGTATGGGACTTTTTTCTAAAAGTAAATTTGCGCTTACTAAAATATTAGAATGGACTAAAAGAAAACCTGAGTTTGAAAAAAGGGCAGGTTTTGCAACGCTGGCTTCTTATTGTATGGCTGATAAAAAATCGGAAAACGAATTGTTTGAGCAATTTTTTCCAATTATAAAACGGGAGGCAAATGACGAAAGATTGTATGTCAAAAAAGCGGTTAACTGGGCTTTAAGAAATATTGGAAAACGAAACATTGATTTGAATAGAATGGCTATTGATGTTGCCAATGAAATTTTAAAATTTGAAAGTAATGCGGCAAAATGGATTGCAAATGATGCGCTTAAGGAATTACAAAGAGATGATGTGAGAATTTCAAATTATCCGAGAAAAAAATAATATACATCCTGTGGCAATGCTATTTTGTTGTCGAAAATCAAAGTTAAAAAACGACATCTTTTGATTATGAAGAGGCAATTAGAATTTTTGTTTCAAATCCTCAATTGGAAAAAGAAAGGGCAATGATTTTGCACACTGAGTACACTGTAAATTAAATTTTGTCTGAATTTGGCTAGTTTATGTTGGAATTATTCAAGGCAGAAACGATGCGAATAACCTAGCTATTCAAAGAATTGCTAACGAAGAATAGTTTCAAAAGAACTATTCAAAACTGACAAGATTTACTTTCCAATGTACTGAGTTTAAGAAACACCTATCGTAATTCATTGAACTTGAATCAGTTTTGGAACCAATTGTCTTTCACCTCTTTTTTATGAAACATTATTCGATTTTGAAGTGTTTTAGTTATTGATGAGTTTCCCAATATTCAAAATACCTCAAAAATGAATAAAGAATTGATTTTCTCCATAATAATAAGTTCTTTATTTTTATGGATCGGCTTTTTTCTGCTGCATACTGGAATGATCGTTTACGGTGTTTCATTTTTTATCATCCTTCCTTTTGTATTAGGATATATATTTGGCAATTATGGCAATAGAAATGATAAAATACGTGGTTTAGTAATAGCTATTTGTTTGTTTCTGTTAATTCTTTTCATCGTAGAATTGGAAGGATTAATATGTATACTTATGTCTCTCCCATTGATAATCATCTGCATTTATCTAGGAATACTTACCAACATAGCAAAAAATAAGATAAAAAAAGAAAAAGATGAACAAGAGGATTTATTAAAAAAGTCAATTTTTCCTTTTTGCTTGTTTCTATTTTTAGGTATTACTGAAGGGGTTGCCAATAAACAAATAAAAGATGTGAACGAGGTTAGAACAGAAATTATTCTGGAATATAGCTCTGAAGAAGTATATGAGACTATAAAATCCGTTGATACTTTGGATGCTCCCAAACCCTTTTTGATGAGATTAGATTTGCCAGTTCCTTTAAAATGCCTATTAGAAGAAGAAAAGGTAGGTGGAATAAGACGTTGTTTCTTTGAAAAAGGAGATATTGTCGAAAGGGTTACCAAACTTGAAAAAGCCAAAATTCTTCAAATGGATGTCATTGAATATAATTTGACTGGTAGGACTTGGCTGGGTTTTAAAGAAGCTATTTATACCTTTGAAGACTTAGGTGATTCAGCTTGTAAAATGACACGGATAACAACTTACACATCTGAATTACATCCGAGATTTTACTGGGAGCCTTTAGAGCAATTGGGAATAAGTCAAGAACACGAATATGTATTTAGAAATCTCGTAAAAGACTTAAAAAACAAATACTAAGAAAACAATATATCCAAAGGCTCTAGAGGAACTTAACTTTTGTAGCAATGTGAGATTATCGCAAAACTCGAAAAAGCAAAGCCATTATTCTGTAAACCAAGCACGTAATTTTTTCTTATGTGTTTTTCCTATTGGTAAAATGTTTTCATTCTTCATTTTCAAATTATTTCCATCCAAATATTCAATGTGGCGTTTTTGAACAATGAAAGATTTGTGAATTTTCAGAAAGTTTGAAGCAGCCAATTCCGTTTCAAAACTTGAAAGTGTTCTTGGAGTTAAGTGAAATTTATTGTCAATCCAAACTTTCACATAATTTCCGTAACTTTCGATATACTGTATACTTGAAACATCGACTTGCAATATTTTCTTATCTACCTTAAGAGAGATCTTCTTTATTTGCGACAATTCATTGTTTAGGTCTAATTGCTCTTTTTGTTCCAATCTTTCTTTCACAATATTCAGCGCTTTTAAGAAACGATCTTTTCTAAATGGTTTTAACAAATAATCTGCCACTTGCAATTCAAAGCCCTGCAAAGCATACTCTTCATAAGCAGAAGTTATGATCACCTGAGGAGCATTTTCTAAAGTTCTCAAAAAATCCAAACCTGTCATTTTGGGCATATTAATATCCAAAAAAATAAGATCGACGTGTTCCCTTTTTAACACCTCATAGGCATCCATCGCTTTGTAGCATTGACTTTTAATTTCTAAAAAAGAAACCTCTTTTGCATACGCTACAATTACCGTATGCGCTAGCGGTTCATCGTCAATTATTATTGCATTTATCGTATTCATAATTTTAGATTCAGTTTAGCTGTAAAACTCATCTTGTCTTTGTTTATCTGCAATTTATGTTCATTTGGATAAATCAGATTCAACCTACTTTTTAAATTTTCAATACCAATTCCAGAATTGTTTTCCTCTTCTTTTTGTTCAAATGAATTTTTACAAGAAAATTTTAGCTCATCCCCTTTTTGATCAATGCTTATGTGAATAAAACCGTCGTTCTCTGCGGGTTCTATTCCGTGTTTAAATGCATTTTCAATCAGGATAATGAACAACAAAGGCGCAATTTCAACCTGTTCATTTTCAATATTCTGCTCAAATTTTAAATCTATATTCTTTTTAAAACGGATCAACTGAAGATCCAAGTAATCTTGAATGTATTTAACTTCGTGGCTCAATTTAACTTTCTCTTCCTTTCCTTTGTAAATAACAAATCGCATTAACTCCGATAACTTTAAAATTGTTTCAGGCGTGCGTTCATCTTTCGTCAAACTCATTGCATACAAATTATTCAATGTGTTAAAAAAGAAATGCGGATTGATTTGTTGCTTTAACAAATCCAGCTCAACTTGCGCTTTTTCCTTTTCCAAAACATTGAAACGACTTTCTTGATTGTACCATTCTATTATTAAGATTAAGGGGAAAGTCCATATCAAAACAAAAACAGCAAATGAATAATTTATCGTAGCGAAAACGTTTTGATTTATTGCCAATACATGAATTTTTAAATCAGCAATTACAGGAAACATCAACAATATGAGGTTTTGAATTGGCGGAAGCAATACAACCAATAATACTAAGCCCAATATATAAAAAAGAATGCCTTTTTTCTTAAAAACACCATTGAATAAAATTTTATGATTGATAAAATAATAGGCATAATAAGATATTACAACTACAAAGTATTGCAATACATAATAGAAATATTTTGTAAAAGTAGAAGCCCAGCTTAGCTCTTTAACCATTTCCTGAAAGTTGTTACTTGCAGGAATCAACAGCAAACTAATCAATAAAGAAATGATTATTGACAGCTTTGGTATTTGTGATTCTATTGAGCCTTTAAATTTCATATTCTAAAAATAACGTCCTGCATTCGATCAAACTAATTTACATGATGAAAGTTCATTTTTCGATGATGAACGTTACTTTTTCAAGAAGCGAATACTTTCATCATGAAAACAGCGCCGTTGATCATCTAAATCTGCAAAAGGCTGGTTTTTGATATAAATTTGGATCAATCAACAATTACAACGATGTTATTACAAATAAATCAATTAAGCAAAACGTATCCTAACGGTGTCAAAGCCCTTGACGATGTAACCATAACGATTGAAAAAGGGATGTTTGGATTATTGGGACCAAATGGTGCGGGCAAATCCAGTTTGATGCGAACGATTGCGACTATGCAAGATCCCGATATGGGCGATATTCATTTTGATGAAATAAATGTTTTAAAAGACAAACTTGCTCTGAGAAAAACATTGGGTTATCTACCACAAGAGTTTGGAGTCTATCCGAGAACCTCAGCAGAAAAATTATTGGATTACCTTGCTCAACTAAAAGGGGTTTCAAGCAAAAAAGACAGAAATATACTGATAGATTTTGTTTTAGAAATCACCAATTTGGAAAGCGCCAGAAAGAAAAATGTCAGCTCCTATTCTGGTGGAATGAAACAGCGTTTTGGAATTGCTCAAATGTTGTTGAATAACCCAAAACTGATCATCGTTGACGAACCAACTGCAGGGCTTGATCCGGCAGAACGCCAAAGGTTTTTAAACATTCTCCGTGAAATAAGTACCGAAAGCATTGTTATTTTTTCAACACATATTGTTGGAGACATCAGCGAGTTGTGTACAGATATGGCTATTTTAAATAAGGGTAGAATACTAAAACACCTCCATCCTGAAACAGCAATAAACGAAATAAATTCCAATATTTTCACTATAGATATAAATGCAAATGACTTACAAGTTTATGAGCAAAAATACAAGGTATTATCCTCTACTTACAACAGAGATAACTCAATTAAAGTTAGAGTTCATTCAAAAGAAAAACCAGCAAACTCTTTTCTTGTCGCCCAACCCAACCTAGAGGATTACTATTTCAATTGTCTGCAAAATTCTTCAAACTAATATTCTTCTAAATTTCAAAATCAATTGTTATGCTTGCTACAATCTTAAAAAACGAATTAAAATATTGGACTCGCAACCCATTGCCTTATGTATTTGGAATTTTTCTTTTCTTAATGACATTTGTTTCAATTTGGGGAATGGCAGCAGAAGGCACATCTGGAAAAAGTACAATTTTAGTAAACGCACCATACAAACTCATTAAAAATACAAATTTTGTAAGTATGCTAATGTTGTTTATGCTTCCAGCAATTATAGGCACATCCATTTTCAGAGATTATTCTAGTAAAATGTTTACTTTTTTATACAGCTATCCATTTTCCAAAAAAGATTATTTAGTGGGAAAGTTTACAAGTGCATTTATTATAGTTTTAATACTCATTTCGGCAGTAGCTTTGGGGCATTTTTTAGCAACACAAATGCCCTATACAAACCCTTCTCTTTTGGCTTCATTTAGTCCACTACCCTACCTCAAACTACTTGGAATTTTTCTAATTCCCAATATGTTTTTGTTTAGTATTTTCGTTTTCAGTGTTGTTGCTTTTACAAGAAATATTTATTTAGGATTCATCAGTCTAATTTTATTCATCATTGGTCAAGGAATTTTAGCTGGTTTGCTTGCTGGAAGTGAATGGCAGTTTGCATCCATCATTCTAGACCCTACAGCAGATAAAGCGATTAAGGAAGCAACACAATACTGGACCATAAGCGAACAAAACAATGCCTCTTTCCCCATCACTTTAAACATCCTTTTAAATCGTTTGTTTTGGCTAATCGTTAGCATTGGAATTGGAATATTTACTTACAAAAAATTTGAATTCAGTCAGTTTGCAAGCGCAATATCTAAAAGCAAAAAATCTACAAAAAACAAGCAAAACAATGTTTTCTCTAAAATTCAAAAAATAGAACTTCCAAAAGCAAATTATAATTTTACATTTTTAAATAAATGTAAAACCAGTTGGAATCTTTCCAATACTGATTTTAAATACATCGTTTTTAGCTGGCCATTTTTAGCCATTTTACTCTCAGGTTTTATCATGGTACTATTTCAACAATATGATATGAATCCAAAAGATGGAAACTATTTCTATCCCACAACGAGCGAAATGTTGCGTATGCCTATATTTTTCTTTTCTGGTGTCATCAATTTAATCACCTTCTTATACAGTGGCATTTTGATCTATAGATCCAAAATGTCGAAAATGGAGGGTTTGATTAATATTTGCCCGCAGCCAAATTGGGTTTTGATGCTGTCAAAATTCTTCGCAATTCTAAAAGTACAACTGCTACTATTGACACTAATTATGGTTGCAGGTATTGCCGTGCAAGCGTATTCAGGCTATTTCAGATTCGAGTTGACTCATTACTTATTTGAATTATTCATTTTGCACTTCATCCACTTTTCAATTTGGGCTACTCTTGCATTTTTTCTTTACAATTTGTTGGATAATATGTACCTGAGC
>JAHDGP010000128.1:3264-10551 GCA_020627525.1 Bacteroidota bacterium | reverse complement strand
AGAACTTAGGTGATTTTTTTTATCATCTATTTGCTGGGTTTGCATTGATTTTTCTTTGTTAGTTTTAGTGTAGTTTTTTTTAAATTTTAGAGCTGAGTATATAAACTTTAAATAGAAAAATCAGCAATGATATAAATATTAGGCAAGATATAAATGCAAATGAAATATCAATAAAAGAAAATTGAGAGTAGTCATTATTATCAGATAATAGATAGCATAGAATATAAATAAAGGAAAAGTAGCTTATTGTGTAAAATCCATAGACTACGCTTTCTTTGGAAATTAACTTTAGATCAATTGAAACTTTTGTATGATCTAAATCAGTAGAATTTGAATCACCAACTTTGTTGTATATAATTTTCATTAGCCCCTTCTTTAAATTTTGAAACCAATTCCAAATTTTGGAATTGTACGTTTTACTTTGAGAGGGATTATTTTGAATTGATTTTACGATCTTTTTACTATTTTGATTTGCATGAGTATCTATTTTACTAATAGAAGGAGCCTTACTTAACCGCCTTGCTGCAGAACCAGTGGTAAAACTGTTAGGATTTTGTGTTTTTTTCATCGTGCTAGTTTTTCAAGACTAACTCAATCGAACTTCTAGGATGGGCTTAATAACAAACAAATAATATTCCAATTTATTTATATATGTAGATATATTTACGACGGGTGTGGGTTTAAGGTTGCAAATAGGGTGTTAAAATAATTGTTATTAAATATTTATGAATGAAGATTGTGGTAATGCTTTGCCAGAACTGTATTAGAAAATAGACATAAATATTTATCCTATATAATTTATTTCGTATTCATGTAGAGAAACATATTATTCAAAACAAAAAACCCGCTCACAATCCTAAGATTATAAACGGGTTTTAATGTGGTGTGGGGCGGGGTCGAACCGCCGACACATGGATTTTCAGTCCATTGCTCTACCAACTGAGCTACCGCACCAGCTGCTTATAAAAGCGAATGCAAAGATAATTAATAATTACATTCTTGCAACTTATTTTAATATTTTTTCTAATTACCCATCAAAGTTTTTCCTTTCTTGAAGTTCTTAACTCCATTCTCTAGGAAGGTAGCATACTCCGCAACATCAGGAGTATAAGCTTTAGGAGCGGTTAAATGCTCCCCTTCGTGGTTGAGTAATACATAATACGGCTGTGTATTGGTCAAAAAACAATCGGTCTCCAAGAAACTCCATTTATTCCCAACTGTACGTACTCTCTTTTTCTTACCATTCAGCTCGTAAGCAAATTGCTCCTCTTTCGGCAATTTAATATCCTCATCCACATAAAGCGAAATCAAAGTGTATTCCTCCATCAACTTCTCTAATTTAGGCCAAACATTTTCTTCCATCTTTCTACAATTCACACAAGCCCAACCAGTAAAGTCCAACAATATCGGTTTGCCCGATTTTTTCGCTTCAGCAATACCAGCTTCTAAATCTTGAATGCCGTGAATTCCTACATCTTCATTATCATGTCCTGCACCCTTTTCTCCACTGCCAAATATTTTTGAACTTTGTAAATTGTAAAATTCAGGTGGTGGAAAACCACTAATGACATCTCCAATCAAAGGAATTGGTTTTAACAACAATCCTGGTAACAATAACAATGCTGTAAGGAACGAAAACCCTCCCAATACTTTTCTTGTAGTCGAAATAGGTGCCCCTTTCATATCATATTTGAACCTTAATTTTCCAAATAAATACAAGCCCATAGCTACCAATAAAATAATCCATATGCCTAAGAAGACTTCACGAGGAATCAAACCCCATTGACGAACCAAATCAGCATTTGATAAAAATTTCAATGCAAAAATCAATTCGATAAAACCCAATACTTTTTTAACTACATCTAACCATCCACCAGATTTTGGAAGAGAATTCAACCATCCTGGGAAAGCAGCAAACAGCGCAAAAGGCAAGGACAAAGCTAAAGCAAAACCAAACATTCCCACAACAGGACCAAGACGTTCTCCATTTACAGCAGCATCAACTAGTAAGGTTCCGATAATTGGACCTGTACAAGAAAATGATACCAAAGCAAGCGTAAAAGCCATAAAGAAAATACCGATCAATCCGCCTTTATCAGCTGCCGAATCTGACTTGTTGATTAATGCATTGGGTAGGGTGATTTCAAAATATCCAAAAAAGGAAATAGCGAAAACCACAAAGACCACAAAGAAGGCTAAATTAAATAGCGGATGCGTAGAAAGTACATTTAGAAAATCTGGACCAAAGGCTACTGTTACGAAAAACCCCAACGCAACATAAATAACGATAATCGAAACAGCATATATAAATGCATTTATTAAACCTTTCTTTTTTGTTTTACTTTGTTTGGTGAAGAAACTAACGGTCAATGGAATCATTGGGAAAACACAAGGTGTCAACAAGGCTGCAAATCCACCCAAAAAGCCTAAGATGAAAATCATCCACGGCGTACGTCCTTTCTTATTTTCGTTTCCATAGTTTTTAGCATCTGCTCCACATTCTTGAATGACAGAACTAAACATTTCTGGTCCTGCTGCTAACTTTGAAGCTGTTGCACCACCAACTGCCGCCGCCGCATTTGCACTACCACTACCACTACCACCTGATCCAGTTAGATCAATACTAAATTCTGTACCTTCTTTCAAACATTTAGAATCATCACAGGTCATGTAATCTACATAACCTTGGACAGCTTTTGCAGAGCTTTTTATTTTTTGACTGAAACGAACCTTGTCTGCATACTTTTTTACTTTCATATCAAACATAGGATCAAACTTTTCAATCATCTTACCATCTTCTTGTTGTTTGCCTATTTTTTTAACTTTCTGGTCTTCATCAAACTCAATAACTGTAGGAAGTGGTCCGCCTTCTTCCAAATCGTGAGAGTAGATATACCAGCCGTTTTCGACCTTGGCATCAAAATGAACCATATATTCATCATTACCCAAAGACTCTGTACTGAAATCCCATTTAACAGGCTCCAAAATACCAGAATCTTGATTGTTGTTTAAACCACCAAGATCAATAGTTTCTGTATTTGTTATTTCCTTAGTAGCAGCTTTGGGAGCTACTTTATCAGCTATTGCATTTTTAGTATTGTTAACAGCATTACCAATTTTATTGCTAGCTGTAGTCGCCGCTGTTGCAGCCGCAGCACCTGCGTTTTTTATAGCTCTTGGATTAATATCTTTTTGAGTGGATGCAGCACTGTTGTTATTTGTATTGCTTCCTTTACTTCCAGTTTTAATGCCACCAGTCCTAGGATCAGTTTGTTTTAAGTCTTGATCTGAAGGAACTGCTTTATTCAATGAAAAGCTGAATTCAACCTCTTCAGGAGGCAGGCAACGCATATCATCGCAAGTCATAAACTCTAAGTAGCCCGAAACTTTAGATTTCGTTTTCAAAGGCTTAACAGTTGCAACGAATGTCAATTTTTTTGGATACTTTTTGATCATCATGTCAAACATCTTGTCATGTTTCTCGATCAAATTTCCCTTTTCACGGATGGGTCCAATTTGTTCAAAATCGCCATTTTCCTCAAAAGTAAAAGTTGTTGGTACAGGACCACCTTCTCCAATATCTTGAGAATATACATACCAGCCATCTTCGATCTTCGCAGAAAAATACAAATCGTAATTTCCATCAGCAAGCGCATTGCTTTTAAAAGACCATTTTACAGGCTCTATAACTTGTCCTTGCAATTGAAGCAAGGTGAAAAATAATGTAAATAAGGTCAACAACTGTTTCAACATAATCCAACAGATTTTTTTGGTATTTAGCAAAATGAAATTTCACTTTACACTTACCTAAGTATTTAAGCTTTGAAAAAATAAGTCGGATAACTTCTTCAAATTATCCGACCCATAAATTTAATACTTTATAATTTAAATAAATTTATTCTATCGTAAATTCAAAATCAACATCTTCGGGAGGCAGACAACGCTTGTCATCACAAGTCATATACGTTAAATATCCAGTAACGGTATCACCTGCTTTTGCCTTTACATTTGCTACGAAAGATACTGTTTTAGAATATTTACGTACTTGCATTTCAAACATATTGTCAAACTTCTCGATCATATCACCATTTTCAGTAATATCTCCATTTGCTTTGTGATCATCAAATTCAAAAGAAGTAGGAATTGGTCCACCTTCGTCTATATTTTGAGAGTAAATATACCAACCATCATCAAGCGTTGCAGTGAATGTTAGTTCATAAGAACCATCTTCCAATGCTTTAGATCCGAACTCCCAATCAACAGGATCAAATATTTGTGCCTGTGATTGGCAGATTGCGAAAAGCACCATTATAGTGCAAAGTATGTATTTCTTCATATCAATAAGATTTTTTAAAATCGTTTTTACAGTACAAAAATAATTTAAGTCGTTAATTAAATGAATGAAATGCCTAATGGTTTAATGAAAAATTAACCGAATTAACCAAGATTTATGATTTATAAGTCAAAATTAGGCAGATTTTGGTGAAATTTGACTCCGTTCGATGACAGTTTCCTCAAAAAAATAGCATTTCAACATTAAAATTATCCCCTCATTGAACGATTAATCACATAAGATTATCAAACCACATTTTAAAGCGACATAAGCAGATATATATTTCTACCATTAATCACATTGAATCATTAAAGCATTGTTATCATTCTCTCATTTTATTGAATCATTGATCACATTAAATCATTATACCATTGAAAAAGCTATCCAATAAAGTATTGCGTTGCGACGATAATAGCAATGAGCGAAAAACTCAAGACCTCGTCCATATATTTTTTTTCTATGTTAATGAAGAAATAGGCAGTTAAAATACTGAGTGGAACTGCAATAATCAGTAGGCTTTTGTTTAAATCTGATGAAAAACAAAAGGCTGCTATAAGACTACATAAAAGAAACCAAATGTTTGCAGCTAAAAATTTTCTGATTTCCAAACTGGTTTTGAGTAATTTACTTTGAGTAAAACCTATTGTTAGAGCAGATAAAGCAATAAATGTTAGGACTATAATGATTTGGTAGGTAGAAATCATATCAAACAAATTCCTGAAATTAGGAAGGATGTTGTAACGTTGCCAGAAATCTTCAATACTAAAATTGATTATATAATGATAAGCGATCATAAAGTAAAAGGGTAAGAAAGTACCAATTGTTGCGATGATCCATTCTTTTATGGAAAATATTCTGGTGATCATTAAGCATATTAATACAGCTAATAGTAGAAATATAGAGGGTGGAAAAATCAACCCTGCCATTCCTATGTAAAAGCCAATATCGAATATAGTACTCATTTTATCAGAGCTGCAAGACTGATAAATTCGATGCAAAGCAATGATTATGAAAAAACTAGCAAAAAAGGCGGGAGATAAGATCAGATACTTGTTAAATAGTCCAATAAACAATAAAAAAGCATAGCTGGGAAGTAAGTTTTTTGATCCTAATATTTTATTATTATTAATCAAAAGAGCAATACACATACTTGCTAATATAGAAAGGATTGAATATATAGCAACTAATACTGTTTTATTTCCACCACTAATGGTATTTAGAAGTTGGATAATCCAATTGTAAAAGTGACTAGCATTAGAAGTATTAAAATCCCAGCTAATTGGTTGGATAAATAAATTTAAATTTATTAAAAATCCAAATGCAATTAAGGCGATTATACTGACTGGGGTTCTTTGTTTAAATAGCTTGACCAATATAAAATAAAATCAGATTCGATCAACAAGTTGAGACGTAGCAGGGCTACGTCTCAACTTGTTGATCGAATTGTAAAAATTATCTGTTTATAACGTTGTAAAGTTGATCTAATTTTGGAGAAAGGATAATTTCTATTCTACGATTTTGTTGTTTTCCTGCACTGTCACTATTAGAAGCAACCGGATTGTGCTCACCACGTCCTGAAGCAACGACTCTGTTGGGATTGACACCGTGGGTGTCTACCAATAATTTTACAACAGAAGTTGCACGCAAAACGCTTAAATCCCAGTTAGAAGCAGTTTCTCCAACATCATCGGTATGCCCTTCAATGATGATGTCAATATCAGGATTTCCTCTTAAAATACTAGCAACTTTGCCCAAAGCATCTCTTCCTCTCGGCTCAACAGTTTTACTACCTGATTTGAAAAGCAATTTGCTTTGCAACGATACATAAACTTTACCATCTTTTTCCGTTACGGATAAATCACCAGCAGAAAAATCTGTCAATGCAGAACTGATGGTGTTTTGTAAAGTTTTTACCTGATCTTGCTGAGTACCGATAATGCTTTCCAGCTCTTTCAAGCGGACTTCTCTTTTAGCAAGGTCAGCTGTCAATTGATTAATATCTCCACTTTGCCCTTGAACAATTTTTTGTTGCTCTTCAAAAGCTTTCTCTTTCTGCTCAATTTCTGCTTTCAAAGCATCAAGCTCTTCTGATCTTGTGGCATTTGCTGCTTGACGCCCTTCCAGTAATTTTGTTTTTTCCAATAACTCTTGCTCCCTTTTGTAGAGTTCTTGTCTTTTGTTTTCCAGCTCAAAACTCAAAGCTTCTCTGTCTTTAATAGAAACTTCTAACTGTTTACGAAGTTCTTCTTCGTTTTCGATGGTACCCGTTTCCATATTTTTTAAATTGGAATTCAATTCTGCCAATTGTTGTTCCAAAGTACCAATGGTCGATTCACGCTCGGTGATTTCTATCCTCAATCCATCAACAACTTGAGTGTGTTCTTTTGTAGCCTCTCTTAAATCTGCATATTCAGATTTTAAAGCATCGTAAGAAGATTTTAGATCCAGAAATTGCCTTTGCGGAACACATGAAGACAAGAGGCAAATAATGCCCACTCCGAATGCAATGTTTAATCGTTTTGTCATAATCCAAGTATTTGGTTAGCGATATTGCCAATTTACAATGGATTTATAATATATAAAAGCAGAAATCATAAAAACAGTGGTTTCATATAAATTAATCTGGCAAAGGAGTTGTTTTGTAATGATTTAAATTAATAAATCGCTGACAAAACATGCGTTAGGGATTGTAGTGGACGACCGCAGGGAAGTGCCCGACGGGCGGCATTTCGGCTATTACAGAATACTGTTTGCTCAATGACCGTGAAGCGCCCCCACGAAAAGCCCGACCCGACTGATAAGGAGGGAAACGCCCAAAAAAGAAAGCGCTGTCTTGTGAACAGAGCTTTCAAACTAGATTTATCAATTAACATTTATAAAATGTGGAAGTCGTTACGGTTGTTGACTGAGTCTCTCGAAGCAGTTGACTGAGTCTCTCGAAGCAGTTGGCTGAG
>JAHDGP010000128.1:0-3164 GCA_020627525.1 Bacteroidota bacterium | reverse complement strand
TGTTGACTGAGTCTCTCGAAGCAGTTGACTGAGTCTCTCGAAGCAGTTGGCTGAGGCTCTCGAAGCCATCACAACTTCTCAAAACGCTGTTCCATTTCAAATTCATCATCTAATATTTTTATAAAATATAAACCAGTAGGGTAGGTCGTCATATCTAAATTTAGGGAGATGTCATTCTGCTTTGCCAAACTGATTTGTTGTAACCTCTGTCCAAGCGCATTGTATAGATACAATTGCGGATTATTGGGAGTTTTTATAAATGTCTCAATATTTATTTGATCGGTTGTTGGATTTGGATACAGTGTTAAATCTAATTTGTCCTCTTCTATGTCGTCAATACCTGTAGGAAATTCTACAGTAATGTATTCTTGTTGTGTTTGTGTGTCACTTCCTGTTGCATTTGTTGCTTTCAATGTTACTTGAAAAACACCAGGGTTGTTATAAGTTATTGTTGGATTTTTTTCATTAGATGAACCAGGACTTCCTCCTGGAAATTCCCATTCCCAAGCTATTGGATCATTTGTCGTTTGATCGAAGAAAGTAACTGACAAAGGAGCAGGACCACTATAAATACTTGCTGTAAATGCAGTGTTTGGCAATGGTTGTTGCTCTAGTACTTCGATATAGGCTTGAACTGTTTTGGTGTCTGTGCCTATAGAGTTACTTGTTGTAAGGGTTACTGTATAATTTCCAGGATTGTTATATGCTACTGAAGGATTTTGCAAAGATGAAGTGGAGGGTGATCCTCCTTCAAAAAACCAACTCCAAGCTGTAGGGCTGTTAAGTGAAATATCTGTAAACTGAACCTGCATTGGTGCTGCTCCTGAAATTTTATCACTAGAGAAATTCGCAACAGGTGCTAGGTTGGCTGCATTTACAGTAATGTATCCCTGCTGTGTAATCATGTCATTGCCTGCACTATTACTTACTTGCAAAGTCACAGAATATGTGCCTGGCTGGTTGTAAACAACAAATGGGTTTTGCAAAGTAGAGGTATTTGGGTTGCCTCCCTCAAAAACCCAATTCCAATTAGTAGGTAAGTTAGTTGACTGGTCAATAAACTGCACGCTCAGTGGTGTTTGTCCACTTGTTACATTTGAACCAAAAAATGCTTGCGGTGCAACTGTTGCGGTAGAAACTGTTATAAATGCATCTTTCGTTTCAATATTTGCACCAGCATTATTACTACTTGTCAATGATACAGTGTAGGTTCCTGGGTTATTGTAAACAACCGTAGGGTTCTGTTGTGTAGACGATGATGGATTTCCTCCTGGGAAAGACCATTGCCAGTTAGTAGGATTGTTTGTAGAAAGATCAGTGAAACTAACCGTCAAAGGACCATTTCCACTTGTTACATTTGCAGTAAAATTCGCATCAGGAATTTGAACATTATCCGCAACCGTAATATAGTTGTTTGATTGTTGCGTATCGCTTCCAGCACTGTTGCTTGTAGTTAAAGTTACGTTGTATGTTCCTGGGTTATTGTAAACAACCGTTGGGTTTTGTTGTGTGGATGATGATGGATTTCCTCCAGGGAAAGACCATTGCCAGCTTGTTGGATTGTTTGTAGAAAGATCAGTGAAACTAACTGTCAAAGGACCATTTCCACTCGTTACATTTGAAGTAAAATTCGCATTAGGAATTTGAACATTTTCTGTAACTGTAATATAATTATTCGTTTGTTGTGTATCGCTTCCAGCGCTGTTGCTTGTAGTTAAAGTTACGTTGTAGGTTCCAGGGTTATTGTAAACAACCGTTGGGTTTTGTTGTGTAGATGATGATGGATTTCCTCCAGGGAAAGACCATTGCCAGCTTGTTGGATTGTTTGTAGAAAGGTCTGTAAAGTTAACTGTCAAAGGACTACTGCCGCTTGTTATATTTGATGTAAAATTCGCATCTGGTATATTAGTAGTATTGTTATTGTTTGTAATGTTTATTCTATAATCTTCTACTTCTCCGAAGTTAAAGGTTCCACAGTTGTTAGGTGCATTTGTGTCTGGCGTGCCATCATTTAAAGTGCCTACCCATTTCATTGCTACACGCATTGTAGCATTGTTTATTGTTACATTTGGAATAGATATATTTGCATTTATAACTCCTGAGTTTCCATTGCCAGCATCATAAATCAGTTCATTGGCATCAGTGAAATCGTTGTCGTTGTTTAAGTCGATCCAAATTCTCCAATATTCTGTAAAGCTTTCACCGCTGTATCCAGGGTTAAGGCTTAAATTGTATGTTGAATTGTTTTCAAGGTTAATGGTGGCATTGTTGTTATCTGAAAAATCAGCATAACCATTATTGTTTCCTGAATTATAATTAAAGTCTCCAATGCTAATTGACTGAATCCATTCATCGGCAGAGGAGTCTCCATTGGCAGAACAATAATTATTTGAAGATCCAGAACCACTGATAATGTTTACGGAATAATCTTCTACTTCTCCAAAATTGAAAGTACCACAGCTAGATGGAGCAGCGGTGTCATCCGTTCCGTCATTTAATGTACCTACCCATTTCATCGCTATTCTCATTCTGGTAGAACCTGTTTCGGTATTATTGTTATTGGGAATGGTAATATTTCCTGTTTCAGTACCTTGTTGCCCTTCATTACTTTGAAAAACCAATTCGCCAGAATCGGTAAAATCACCATCTTGATTAAAATCAATCCAGATTTTCCAATACTCTGTATAGCTTTCACCACTGTATCCCGGGCTTAAATTTACGTTGTAGGAACTGCCTTTTTGCAGGTCAATATTTTGATTGCCTGTATAATTTATATACCCGTTATTATTGCCCGAATTATTGGTAAAAGAGCCAACTGTTATTGATTGAATCCATTCAGAAGAGCTGTCATCGGATTGTAGGGTACAGTATTGTGCATTTAGTTGTATGAATGAAAATATAGTTAAGAGTAAAAATATATTCAGTAATTTCATTAGATTTTAATTTTTAGTAATTGTGATTTATACGAACTTGGAATCAAATATAGCAGAGAGGTTTAATTCACCTGATTTATTTTATGACTAGTAAATAAATTGAATTTTTTTTGATTCGTATTGGAGTATAAAAAGATTTTTAGATAAAATGTTTTAGGAAATTTCGAGCAGGTTTGAAGAATTGGTATTAATTGATGAATCCAAACAAAAGAATAGCATTTATAACTTTGG
>JAHDGP010000127.1 GCA_020627525.1 Bacteroidota bacterium | reverse complement strand
GTCAGCCCTTCAGGCTTTTTAGAGATCTATTACTTAACTAAACAACATTGATGCGAGAATGAATGTTGTTTAGTTAAGCAATTTCTCATTATTTTGTCAATGCAAATGGTTGATGTGATTAAGCCTGAAGGGCTGACAATAGTATGGCACGAATAAAGGAGTGATATTATTATTCAACCGTCTGGAACATTGGGATATAATAATCTAACAACAAATCTTATTGACAGAAGCGGTTTTCAGTATTAAATAAACAACATTGATGCGAGAATATTTAATGCTTCAATGTGATCAATGATTTAATGTGCTTAATGCTTCAATGTGATCAATGATTTAATGTGCTTAATGCTAGAATGAGTGAATGCAGGTATGTGGGAATGCTTTTATTGTTGGTACTAGAAAACAAAACTAGGTAAAACCACATTTGTTGCCTGAGATATTCAAAGGCAACCCCTAATTTCATCAAACAATTTTCACAAACAAAAATTTAACAATCAACAATTTACACCATTGTAAAGTTACTTTTTTCAAGGTAATTTGCATAAAAAGTGTAGTTTGAAGATTACTTGTAGTACTCTAAATTTGATAAGTACTAGTATAATAAACCCAATAAGCCCTAATTTATACTTTATCCAAGACTTGTTATTATCGTCTAAGTCATTGCAGGTTTAGGATATATAAATATTGGAGAATTGGAATATCTGTGTTAAATCTGTGTAATCTGTGGTGCTAGTACTTATCAAATTTAGAGTGCTCAGATGTTAAGTATGAAGAAAATTAGTAAATTTGTAGTAGTCAATCACATTTTAAAACCCCATTTCAATGAAAAATAGTAAACAAATCTTTTCATTACAGATTGTGATAATTGCAATCCTGTATTTACTCCCTTCTTCCTCTTTTGCTGACGGATTGATATTTATCGAAAACAAAGGTCAATTTGCAAATCAGGCACATTATAAAGTAAAATTAAACAACGGTGCTATTTTTTTTGAAAATAATACTTGGACTTTAAACTTTACAGAACGATCACACTCGCATAACCACGAACATGAAAATGTAAATTCAGAGGAGCACGATCATAATGAGCACAGCGAAAAAGCAAAAGCACACGCTTACAAAATGAACTTTATTGGGGCAAACCCAAGACCCGTTTTAAAAGCGGATAAAGTCTTGCCGCACTATCAAAATTATTTTAAGGGAAATGATCCTTCCAAATGGGCTAGCAATGTTTCATTATACAAAGAGTTGGTCTACGATGATTTGTACGAGGGTATTGATATGAAAATTTATGAAAATGATGGAAAGTTCAAATACGATTTTATTGTAGAAGCAAACCAAAATCCATCCAAAATAAAAATTGGGTATGAAGGCATCGAAAGCATTGCCATTAGATCTGAGGGTTTGGTCATCAAAACTTCTGTCAATGAAGTAACAGAACTTCATCCTTACGCTTATCAAATTATTGAAGGAGAAAGAAGAGAAGTCGCTTGCGAATTTGTTTTAAAAAATAATGAGGTTCAGTTTGAATTTCCTGACGGTTGGAATGTTGATTATAATTTAATCATTGATCCAACATTAATATTTTCCTCTTTTTCAGGCTCGATAACTGATAACTGGGCATATACTGCCACTTATGACAATGATCGAAATTTGTACAGTGGTAGTATTATATTTAGCGCTGGGTACCCAACCACCACAGGTAGTTACAATTTGGAATTTACTGGAGGAGATTGCGATATTGCCATTAGCAAGTTCAACCCTTATGGAACTGATCTTATTTATTCGACTTTCATTGGTGGGCTTGATACAGAAATACCTCAAAGCTTAATTGTAAATAACAAAAATCAACTGGTTATCTTTGGCACAACAGGCTCCAATAATTATCCAACCACTTCACAGGCATTCGATAAAGATTTTAATGTTGGTCCAAAAGTCGTAATTTCTGGTGAACAATTGAATTTTAGCAATGGAGTGGATATCATTTTGACAATATTAAACACAGATGGCAATGCACTTGTTGGCTCTACTTTATTTGGTGGAGATGGTATAGATGGATTAAATTATACCATTACGGATGGTGTGACTGATTCTATTTTAACTGGTTTATTTATTAACTATGGGGACCATGCTCGTGGAGAAGTTATAGTAGATAAAGATGATAACATTTTCATCGCCTCAACTACTTTTTCTTGTGGAATTAATGGGGTGAACAACTTACAAGAAAACTGTGGTGGAAAAGCTGATGGATTGGTTGCAAAATTCAATTCTGATGTCTCAGATTTAAAATGGTTTACCTATTTAGGTGGGGCAAGAAATGACGCAGCCTACTCATTGAGAATTAATAATCAAACAAATGAAATTTATGTTTGTGGAGGAACTCAAAGTTCAAACTTCCCAAACACTAATGGTCTAAATAACAACTACGGAGGAGGACCAGCAGATGGTTTTGTCACTCGAATTAGTAGTAATGGAGATGCCTTTTTGAATAGCACTTACATTGGAACAAGTAATTATGACCAAGCTATGCTTATTGACCTTGACACTACTGGAAATGTTTATTTATTTGGTCAAACTACTGGAGAATTCACCATCTCCCCAAATACTTATAGCAATTGGGGTTCATCACAGTTTATTCAAAAATTAAATTCAGATTTAAGCGTTTCTATGTTTTCTGCTGTATTTGGTGATGGACAACCAAAAATAAATATTTCTCCAACTGCATTTACTATTTCTGAGGATGAAAGAATTTACCTTTCTGGATGGGGAGGAGAAGTAAATCAAAGTATGGAAACAGGTTTTACAGGAGACACAAACAATATGCCTATAACTCCAGATGCATATAAGTCAAATACAGATGGTAGTGATTTGTACTTTGCCGTTTTTGAGAAAAATGCAAAACAACTTTTGTATGCAACATATTTTGGAAATTCTACTTTGGATGACAACAGTGATGCAGGAGAACATGTAGATGGTGGAACAAGTAGAATTGATAAAAATGGTTTTTTATATCAAGCCGTTTGTGCAGGATGCTATGGCCGTAGTGACTTCCCAACAACAGCGGGTGCCTGGTCTAACGAAAACAATGCTTCTAATGCATGCAATTTAGCTGTTGTAAAATTTTATCTTAAACCCTCTTCTCCTCAACTTCATGTTGAAGAGCCTTTTATACTAAATTCAGAAAAAGAACCATTCTTCAAAATTTTTCCCAATCCAAACAATGGTCAGTTTGTTATTGAATCTGCTGATAATGAAATTTTTACCAATGTTGAAATTCACAACAACATTGGTCAGCTGATACAAGAAACATCTGTTACAAACGCACAATCAACTATTGACCTAAGAGCATTGGGTAGCGGCGTTTATTTTATCAAAATTGAAAATCGGAACGGGGATGTATGGGTTGAAAAAATTGTTGTGGAATAATGTTTAAATTGAATAAAATTGTGAAGAATCCGTAATTTGGAAATAATGATCAATATTGATAAACATCAAATCTATTTTTCTGCTGAATAACAGAATTGTTCTTTCTTTTTTCAATTCATTTAGTAAAGTAAATACTTGCAAAACGGTCGCTTCATCCAAATCATTGGAAGGTTCATCAATCAATAGTATTTTTTTATTGGTGAGCAAGGCACGAGCGTAAAACAACAACTTTTGTTGCCCAAGAGAAAGGTTCATCCCCAAATCGCCTATCCTGTCATCTAAACAAAGCCTTTGTTTCAAAGGAACGTATACTTGTAGGTGATCCAACATTTTTTGAGCAGCCATTCTTTTACTTGATTTTCGACTGTAAGAAATGGCTTCAAAAACGGTCTTGCCTAATAGTGGAATATTGGAAGATACTGCTGCAACATTTTTTCGCAAGGATTTCGGACTAACAGCATTTATAGACTGCCCGTCAATCTCAATCGAGCCTTCTGATAAATCATAAATGCCCGTAAGCAGTTTTATCAATACGCCTTTCCCTGTACCCGAAGCCCCATTAACCAAACAAATTGAATTGGCAGGAAATGAAAAATTGACATTTTTTAAAAGAGGACTTTTATTAGGAAAAGAAAAAGAAACATCCTGGATTTCAATTGCTCCTGCTTTTACTTCTAAGTTGGGAAATTTTGAACGAGACTCATCTGCTAAATTAAATACCTTTATTAGTTTTCTGAATGAAATATTTCCCAGCTCCCAAACTATATTTACTTTTAACAACCTTCTAAAGATTGGCAAAATTGTTATTAGCAACATGATAAAAACAAGAATGGTGCTCCCCTCAATCTGCTCGTTTAAGTTCTTTAAGTAATAAGCCAAAGCTAGTACCATCGCCAATAATAAATACATACTTGCAGGGACGAAGGTTCGTATAAATGCTGTTATTTTTTGATAATCAATACCTGCTTTCAAAACCTTATTGGAGATCTTTAAAAACTTTCCAGTTTCGGGTTTTTCTTTATTAAATTGTCTAATACTGCCTATACCTCTTAGCCGAGTATTTACAAATGACAACAAATGCGATTTGCTGTTTCTTCTTTTTTCTGTTATCAATGATAGTTTTCCATTTAATAAAAATACAATAATGGAAACTACAAATACTACTGCCCCAACTATCAATCCTAGTACCAAGTTAAAGTAAACCAAAACACAAATAGTGAACACAAACAAAATTATATCACTGATAAAAATGATAACACCATTCTTTAGATAGTTCTGGATACTTTTCATATCTCCACTGAATCTCAACAAATATTTTCCTGTTCCTTTTTCCTCATATATTGGCAAAGGCAAATTAAGCTGGGCATTAAACAGTTCATTGCGTAAATCAAAAGCCAACTGCTCTGCTATTATGCCTTGATTGTATTTTTCGAAAAACAAGAAAATAGACTTCACCAATACCAGAAAAAAGAAGAAAGCCAAAAATGCTTGCAGACTGCTACCAATATCAAAAGGTAGAATATCTAAGACCTTAGACCGATGGCTATTAAATTCAAAAACCAAATCATAGTATTTACCAATAGATACAGGAATGAGTATTGTAACTAAATTAGAAAGAATGCTCAACAACAAAGTTGTGAGCATTCTCCATTTATTACCAATGATAAACCTATAAATTATCGACCATTTGCTACTTAGCAGCATACAATTAGTTTTTAGTCTATATAAGGTTTGACTTATACTGCTTCGGCAATTGTTCTTGTGTCAATATTTAAAATAGGATCACCAGGTATACAATTCAAATAAGAAAGTACATTCACACTTTCTAAGTCTGACAATTGAAGTACTGGTGTATTGGTAAACGCTTCAACTTCTTTTATCAATAAAGGTGCTGCACTGAATAATCCTGAAACTGCAAATGGTACAACTCCTTTTTGAGAAAGTAAATTTAATCCACTTAGAACTCCAGTGCTGCTGCCATCAGAATAAATCACATCATCAATAGTACTCATAAAGCCTTTGTCTTCTAAAAGGAAATTCGTCTCTCTTTGAATCAATCCATCAGCTATTTCAATGACAACAAAATCAGGACGTTCATGAGAAACATCATTTATGATCATCTGGTATAAATTCATCAAAGATTCTTTCTTGCACATATAAGTTGATGGAAATCCATAATCCGAAAAATCTGTGACAAAATCAGCTCCACAGTCTTTTACAAAATCTTTATCTTTTGTATAAACAGTTCCAGTAAGTTTAACGTATCCAACTTTTTTTCCTGCTGCCTTTAAACCTCTACTCAAATAGGCAGCTGTTGTAGTTTTACCACTATCCATTGCTCCACCAATTGATAAGATAATTTTAGTATTCAAAGGTTTGAAACCAGAGAAAGCAATCTCTTGTTTTCCTAAATATTTTGTATTGATGACTTTATTATCTTCATTTACAGCATAGCCTATTAACCTTAAACAAGTTGGTCCTCTTAGTTCATATTTTTGGTGAATCGAACTCATCTGTCCAACTACCCCTCCTTGTCCTAGAATATGGTATTCCTCTAAAATATTATCAGGAACATAGCCCTCCAATTGATTGGTAGCATATCTGGTTCCAAATGTTGCCATTATTGTATCTCCAGGTAAAATGTGCCTGTTGATTTTGCCCACACATTGAAGTCTTTTATGTTTGCCTATACTTAAAACTTCAAAAATAGCAACATCTCCTGCTTTAGGAATATGTGTATTTACCAATGTTTTATCAATGTCAAAATTTTCAACATCCGTACAAATTATTGCTTTCTTTAAATTATTCATATATTCAGATTTATATTTAATTTTAATTTTAAAAATCATCTTGTGATGAAAAATATTTCCACTCATTAGAACCTTCAGAGCGTTTTTTCTTTTTTCTTTTGTTTCTTTTCAAATAATGTCTCAAGCTCCACCCTATCACACTGTAATTATTAAAAGGTCTTATAATTTTATCCCTTTCAGGATTATAAACATTCATTGCATTCCAAGTTGCAAAGTCCGTATTGAATTCTCTTTGATTCATAACATAGACAGCCATTCCCCATTGGTTGCTAAACGAAAAATTTAATCCAAGACTAAACCTCATTCTATGCCACCCATAAGGCACAAATTCTCCTACAAATTCATCACTATTGTTAAATTGATCAATGGTATTTCCGCCTATGTTGAAATAAAATAAGCTTGAAAAATAGGGTCTTATATCCACTGTAGGCAATTCAATTTTCTTTCTTGTTTTTATTCTAAATGCATAAATAATTCTCCACCTATATTTTGTTTCCGTTTTAGAGTGGTATTCCGTAATGATCGAATTGCTAATTCTAAAATTGTTCAATGCACTTTTCAAAGAATACACTCCTACAATTCGATGTTTGTGTTTGTTTTCTTTTGATCTAAATATTATAGAATTTCTATAACCCAATGAAAAACTTGACTTTCGGTTAACTTTATAAATACCTGAAATGCTTAATTGCATCCAGTCCAAATCATAGGGCTTGAAAGAAAACCCACTTTGTTGACCTAAGTTGAAGTTTAATTTTCCAGCAGTTGGTATTGAAAAGGATATTGCATTCCAATTTTTAAATTCTCCTTGTGAATAAACATTCAATTCAAACAAAAACAGACAAAGAAAAACAGTAGCTACTAAACATTTTATCGACATAATACTCCCATTAGCAAATTTGCCATTAACAAAAAAAGTAAGGTATTACAAAGGGGAAGTGGGAGAATAAAATCACAAATGAAAGAGGAAATATAAATGATCTGTTCAAATTTATCTGGAAGAACCAATCCTGATAATATTACTACTTTTAAATAACAATTATGGTTATCTTAAAATTCTATTGCCAACTACATTAAACAGACTCAATTAAGAAAACCAAAGACTGCAAATAAATTTGAAACAGACCATTATCTCATATCTATTGTTTATAAGTGTAGATTTATCTATTCAGGTTACAACGTTCTCAATTTTTTTTTAATAACGCACTTCAAATACTCCTAACTTAGACCTATTGTAGTACCATTGATCAAAGTCAGATATTTGAATTATCCCATCTAATGTGCAATCTTCGGGCTTATAGGAGTTATTTTCAGCTGGATTAAGCTTCCAAATATCAATATCTGTTTGTTGAATTAAGCCATCAAAATTAATATCTCCGGCATACAACATAGGTGTACCGTCTTCATGAAGGTACAATTGTTCATCACCACTTGCTGAATTCACATTTTGGGTAAAATCATAGCTCATTTCACTGGAAAAAGGTATTTTTTGCGAGCTTATAATATCTAAATGATTTCTGTGTCTTAAACAAATGTAATATGATTCAGAAGGCGTCAAATTATTAAAAATCAATGGAGAAAATCCATCAGCTGAAACAATTTTTCCATCAGCCAATAGCAAAGCAGCCTGTCGTTCACAAACATATGTGCCACTGGGTGCAGCTGTATTCAAATTACCAATCCGCATTTCCACCAAAACCCAATCAACAACGTAGGAGAAAAAATTGGAATTTTCCTCAACTCCTCCATAATTATAAGGTTGATTGTTGTAGGGTTGCTTTGGGGGCAAAATGCCATTGCCTACTAAATTCGTCCGCATCCAACCCTCTCCAATATAAGCACCTTGTAAATAGGCTCTCAAGTCTAATTGCGCTTGACAATTATCAATATTTGGAATAAATGAAGAAGCACTCCCGCAGTTTATTGGATCAATGCTATCAGTTACATTCAAGGCACCACATTTGCGGCTACTTTCGTCAATGTTTCGCTTTCCTTTACCATCTGCAAGCGAAGGATACATTAGGAGGTTTTTTTCTAAAACATGTTCAACACCATGAACATGCCCAAACTCATGCAATGCTATGCTTTCAAAATCTTTTTCAAAAGGTCCTGGATTTTGTTGGCTAAAATTCCAATTTACGGCATTTGCAAAAACAATGTCCACTTCATCAAGATAGGTTGTTCCATCGCTGCAATAGGTAAACCAGTTGGTTGTTTCAGCCAAGGTTCCAAAAGGCAAAGGACATTCCGTATCAAATGCAATAATATTAACATCATCTAGAACAGCACAGCTCGCATTTACAGCAGTAAACTTATCCACTAGTAGATTTGTCTGAGCTGCACAAGTCCACTTTTCTATTGCTCGTTTAATAGCGTCTATAGCCTCATTATTTTCAGAAAAATTACTACAAAAATTAAAAGTATACCCACCAAATTCATTATCATTGATCAAATCAACAGGAATATTATCATGTCGTACTCTATTGAATAAAACATGGACTTCTTGGGTTGATTGAACAATTTCGCCAGCACTACTAACAACTCTAACTTCTCCACTGCCCGCCCCTGCTTTGCCCGTGGCATAATCTCTGCCAGGCACCCTGACATGGATTTCTGAATCGGACCAAAAAAGAATGTGAACTGGATCAACTGTTTGATAATTAATAGTCGGTTCAAAATAGTTGGGATTCCTAAATTGTACTTTTGCTGGTGCAATAAAATCATCACCAAAGCCCGAGCCATAAATTTTCAATACTTGATCATTACCAGCTTCTATTTCTTTAGGGCTGATATCATTTATGGTTATCATTGAAGCTGCTTTATAATTTGATACATCTCCCGATAGTTCAAATCCTTTTGGTGCCTTATCTAACGAATAAAATTCCTCATAAGAAACAAAAGATTGGCTACCCACTGAAGGGCAATACCAATCTTTTTCTTCAAGATAAACATCTATTAAAAAAATGCCTCTATCATTCTGATTAAGCACTAAAGACGGATGGACAATTGCAAGCTTATCATCAATTTTCCCTCCTTTTGTTAGCAAAATTATTTTCTTTGGTGTTTCATCATTATTACTTGATAAAATACTTAAATAGTTTTTCGTGTAAATTTTATTATCCAGCCAAAATGCTTCCTTCTTTGTTATCTCCCCTTCTACAATAATTGATGTCTTATTGAATTTTTCTTTTATATTAATATTAAATGAACATTGTGCATTTATACACAATTCAAAAACAAAAAATACTACAAAAAAAAATATATTTATTTCTTTCATAAAGGGCTATAATTAAAACAAACACTACCGTTTAAAACGATAGTGTTTGTATATTATGTAAGCATTATTTTTTTGTTGCTTCAATTTTTTTGACGATTAATTAGTCATTAGAATCATCCTCATCTCCGTCATCATCATCATCTTCATCTCCGTCATCATCGTCATCATCGTCTCCGTCATCATCATCATCATCTTCGTCGTCTTCGTTATCGTCTTCACCTTCAGTATCGTCTTCACCATCGTCTGTGGTGTCGCCAGCATCGCCATCATCATCTGTGGAACCATCATCCTCTCCGTCATCTGTCGAATCACCTGAGTCACCATCATCACCATCTGTATTGGGACCTTCTAAAATATTTCCATCAAGATCAAAATACAACTTTGTACCATCAGCTAATTTCACCTTAATAGTAGTACTGTTTGATAATTCAATAGATGTTACTTCAACATCAGGATGGTTTGCTGCCAAATAATCTAATATAGCAACAGGAACTTCACCTTCTGTTAAAGAAATACCGTCTTCCGAATCATCACTTTCGCCATTATCGCCACTGTCTTCGCTATCACCACTGTCACCATTATCTCCATCATCATCCAAATCATCGCCTGTTCCTATTTCGATAAAAATACCCATTTCATCAAAAACCAATTCAGTCGCATCTAACAAATAAACATGGTAAAATCCGTCTTCACTTTTTTCAACATAGTCAATTGCTGTCTGCGGATAGTTCGTGTCTACATAATCATCTATTTCGTTTGGCCATTGATCAACCTCTTCTGAACTTGATGTACCAGAACCTGATCCTGTACCAACTACCTCATTTTGATTTAAATCTTCTACAACATCTTTTTTACAACTTGTAATACTAATAAAAAAAGAGGCTATTAAAATCAATACTATTTTATAATTCAAAATTTTCATATTATTTTATTAATTTATTTTAAACTTTCTAATTGTATAAGTGTAAGAATTTTACAAAAGGTTAATTATTTAAGTGAAAATTTTATTCCAGCTCGCAAATTAATGCCTTTTAGTTTGATGTCATTGCAAAATTTATTAACATTTATCGACTCCTTATATAGTGCTTGAACAAAGAACTTATTATTCTTATTCAAACTATATGCTATATCAGTAGACAATGAGTAAGAAAACGACACATCATTTACACCTTCGTCGTTGTTTAAAACAAAGTTAGATAATTGAATATCTTTATTGGTA
>JAHDGP010000126.1:3042-10725 GCA_020627525.1 Bacteroidota bacterium | reverse complement strand
TGAAGAATTAATTGTATTTATAACGTCATTTAATGCTGTATTTACAATGAGAATTGTTTTGATGTATTTTTATAAAGTGTTGATAATTACGTATTTGTGTATTGTAGTGTTTGATTTGTTGCCAAGTGTTGTTTTATTTTAACAATAATTAATTTTGATTTATGTGAATATTTATATAATTTAAAATCGTAATATTAAATTTAATTAAAATACCCCAAAATTATGCCTGCAACAGTTTTTCAGCAAGACGGGTTTACAATTACCTTAGAATGTGAAACTCCTCAAGAAAATTTACTAGCTTGTTATGTTCAAAATGGTATCATTTTATTAGTTATTTCGGACTTGGTAGAAGCTGTAATTAATATAAGCAATAATACTGCGTTTGTATCTGGGAATACATTGAACCCAAATACACTTTATCGTTTTGAGGTTAGAAAAAAGGATGGAACCAATATAATCCAAGAAATTGATACCAGTAATTGTGAAGGAGCGATCATTGACCCGCAGATGTTCAAGGAAATTAGCGAGGAAGATAAAAATTATTGGATTTCTCAAAGTGAGCAATCAACTTACATTTCTCCAGAATTAAAAGAGGTCATTGATGATTGCTTTGCAGGAAATGCAAGAACTTATGAAATAGATGTTAGTTTTCCAACAAGTGGTGGAATATTTGAATCTTCTCATACAGTACCAAGGTTTGATGCAAATGGTCAATGCATTGAACCTATAGAGTGGGAAGTGAAATTTTTTCAAAAGCCTATATTGGGTTTTGATACTTCTCCATGGTTCAAACGACAAGACATTGCAGAAGCAGTATTTACTGCTTGGGATTGGATTGCTGAAATGATGGAGTTGGATATTCCCAACTTTAAGCTGAAAGTTAATCGACCAGATTTGAACAATGGATTTTATGAAAGAGCGCCTAGAACGATAAACGGAAGTACTCCGCCACAAGTTGGAGTAAATGGTGTTGGACATTATTTTGTAATATCAACAGATTTTCCTGATCGTGGATATAGGGGATGTTTTGCGATAAATAATGTTTTGGCTTATGCCCACAAGGGCAGAAAATTAAGCCCAAATACTTGGGGAATTGAAATAGATGACAGAGATATTTTGATGTTAGAAAGCAATCCATTATACGATGGAAACAACATGGCTTTTAATTTGGTCTTGTTATTTATTCATGAAATCTGCCATAATTTTTTAGGCATAGAACATTCGTTTGATGAACGTTCATTTATGTATGGCTCACTAACACCAGGAGTGAAGCTGAGCGAAATTGCTCCCAATCGTCTTTGTGATCAACCAAGTATTCGAGTGATTGCAGCAAAAAACTTTGGGTATTTGGATAAGATATGAGATAGAACAATTGATAATCTTGTTAAAATTATGAAATATTTATTATGTTTAATATTATTGGGTTTGAGCATCTCGTGTAAAGTTCAAAGAGTTCCTGCAAAATCATCAGATAGCTCAAAAGAAATATCAACAGATGTAACTCAACAAGCATCTGTTAAGGAATTAGCACGAATGGCATCTGCTAAGGAAGCAGCACGAAAGGCATCTGTTGAGGAGGCGGCTCGAAAGGCATCTGCTAAGGAAGCAGCACGAAAGGCATCTGCTGAGGAAGCAGCACGAAAGGCATCAATTGAAGAAGCAGCTCAAAAAGCAGCTAAAAGGGAAGAGCAAAAGGCAGCTATTGAGGATGTGGTCTATATGATTGTTGAAGATCAGCCATTATTTCCTGGCGGGGAAGCAGCAATGATGGATTATATTTATGATAATTTGCAGTATCCAACTGAGGCGAAAGCGCAGAAAATTGAAGGGGTGGTTGTTATATCTTTTGTAGTAGAAAAAGATGGGACATTGACTCATATTAAAACTGCCAGAGATATTGGAGGAGGGTGTGGAGAAGAAGGATTAAGGCTGGTGAAGTCTATGCCAAATTGGACCCCTGGATTACAAAGAGGGAAGCCAGTAAGAGTATCTTTTAATTTACCAGTTAGGTTTGAGTTAGAGAAATAATATTTGAGTCTTTGCTAATCTCAAATATTACCTAACAACATTATTTTTCTCCGAATCCAATTTTATTAAAATAAATATTAAAATAGTAAATCCTAAAAAGGAAGAGCCTCCATAACTAATGAGGGGTAAAGGAATACCAATCACTGGCGCAAGTCCAATATCCATTGCAATATTAATAAAGAAGTGGAAAAATAAAATAGAGGCAACGCAATAGGCATAAATTCTTGTAAATTTAGATTTTTGTTTTTCAGCAATAGATAAAATTCTTAGAAATAATAGCAAAAATAAACCAATAACGGTAAGGCTGCCCATAAAGCCAAACTCCTCCCCAATATTACAAAAAATAAAGTCAGTATCTACTTCGGGAACAAAGCCACTGTGTACATAATTGCCTTCTAAAAAGCCTTTGCCCGTCCATCCTCCCGATCCGATTGCTATCTTGGATTGCTCTAAATTGTAGCCTGCTCCTTTTCGGTCAGAGATAATATTTACCAAAATTAAAATCCTCTTTAATTGATAGGGCAGTAAAACGGCTGTACAAATATAAGATACTGCCTGAACATAAAATGCCCCTAAACTAAATACAGATGAGAAAAGGAAAATGGCATTTTTTTTCGAAACTACATATAGAATAGCTAAAGCTACAAATGACACAAATAAACTGATCAATAAAACAAGGTCATTTACAATCAAAGGCAATAAAATGAGCGCAAGGCAAATGCTTACAACTATTGCTGTGCCGACCCATTTGTTTTTAAAATGAAACAATGCAAACAAACTGGTTATGATTCCCAAACCAATGGACAATGGTCGATAACCTGTTTGTAATACTGCTAGGGTAGTGGGGTCAAATTTTGTAAAAATCAAGGTCAATACAAATAGACCAATTACGGAGCCATACAGAGCTAAAAACCATGGAGACAATCCTTCTCTATAGAGTACTAAAATTAAGGAGGTGTAAACCAAAGCTGTTCCCGCATCAGACTGAACCAATATCAAAGCCATAGGCAATAATATCAAAGCGGCAGTTATTAAAAAGTCTTTGAGCTTGGTAACACTAACATTAAAATCACTTAGAAAATGAGCGAGCATTAGAGCAGTGCCCACCTTTGCAAGTTCGGAGGGTTGAAAACTAAAACCTGCAATTTTGTACCAGGATCGAGACCCTCCTTTTATTTCACCAAAAAACAAGACGCCTATCAATAAAATTATAGAAATGAGATAGAGGATAGGACTTATATTGACGAAAAATTTTCTATCAAACAACTGAATGACAAGAACAGCAATAAAACTGACCGCCATAAAAAGTATGTGTTTGCCTATTTTAAAATCCAATAGATTACTCCATGTGATATGCATGTCTTCCGTGTAATTGGATGTATAAATAGCACCAAATCCAACGACAACTATCGCTAAGTAAAGCAAGATAGTCACCCAATCCGTTTGTTTTTTAGAACTTGATCTGGTAAAACTCATTTTTCTTCTTTATTAATTAAATCTGCCTCTAACATTCTTTTTTCTCTAACCTTTCCGGCTCTACTTATTGTATCATTTAAATATTTTTCAATCATTAAAGTAGAAATTGGAGCGGCATAGGTTGATCCATAACCAGAGTTTTCTATTATTGCTGCAATGGCTATTTTAGGATTTATTTTTGGAGCAAAGCTGATAAAAATAGAGTGATCATCACCATGTGGATTTTGGGCTGTTCCTGTTTTTCCACAAATTGAAAGACCTTCTACTGCTGAGCCTCTTCCCGTTCCACTTAGCATTACTTGTTCCATAGCATCGGCAATGGTGTCGAAATGTCTTTTGTCAATAGAAACTTTCTTAGATTCTGGCTGCTTTGCATTTTTAACCAAATGCGGATAATGGTATTCTCCACGGTTTGCCAAAATACTTATACTATTGGCTAAATGCATTGGTGTTACAGCAAATTCTCCTTGTCCAATACTCAATGAAATAATGGTTGCCCATTTCCAGTGCCAATATTCATTATTGTGAATTTTATTATAATAAGCAACAGAAGGCATATTGCCTTTAACCATTCCAGGTAAACCAATTTTTAAGGATTTTCCTAAGCCAAATTCTTCAAGGTAATTTATCCATTGCTGAAGAGAGGCTTCCTCATTTTCATATTTGCTATTTACAATTGATCTTTTAAATACTTCGCAGAAATAAGGATTGCAAGATTGTTCAATGGCACAATATATATTTGAGCAGGAAGGGTGACCGTGTGAACATCTCACCATACTACCTGATCCGTAAGAAAAACCACCACCACAATGAATGTAGGAGTTTTTATTTATCACGCCTTCTTGCAGACCAATAAGAGCGACGAAGGGTTTTAACGTAGAGCCTGGTGGGTAGGTAGCCGTTATGCATCTGTTTAATTGCCTTTTCAGTTTGTCATTGTTTAGCATTCGCATATTCTCCCCTCTCGCACGTCCAGTCAGCAAAGACGGATCGTAGGATGGACTACTAACCATAGTCAGTATTTCTCCGTTAGATGGATCAATGGCAACGACACTTCCAATTTTATTAGCCATCAGTTTTTCGGCATATTCTTGTAAATCTATGTCTATGGTTAATTGCAAGTTTTTTCCTTGTTCAGCTGGAACATCATTCGCTCCATCCTGATAACTCTCTTTCTCTCTGTTGTAGGCATCTACAGTAACGTATTTTTCTCCTTTGATTCCTCGCAGGTCTTTTTCATAACTTTTTTCAACACCACTTTGACCAATGTAATCTCCCAAATCATAATACTCATCTTGTTCTAACTTTCTTTGATTTACCTCCCCCAAATATCCATAAATATGTGGCGCACTTCTGGTGTGATAACTTCGAATGGTTCTTACTTGGGTGAAAAAACCTGGAAACAAATACAAGTATTCTTGTGCTTTTCCAAACATCACAGGCGAAATCTGTTTTAGAAAGATGGATTGTTTTCTGGAAGAATATTTTTTTGCTTTGGATAAATTTTCTACAAAATCTTTTCTGGAAATATTGAACAAATTACAAAACTTTGTGGTGTCCATTTCCTTTTTTACATTTCTCGGAATGACCATCAAATCATAGACAGGTTGGTTGTCTACCAATAGTCTTGAGTTGGTATCAAAAATTAATCCTCTTGCGGGATAGGTTGTTTTTTTGTGGATGTAATTGCTATCGGCTAAGTCCTTGTAAGAATCATCTTTTACTTGAATGTTATATAAACGCACCAATAGAACAATAGAAAAAAAGATAAAGATCCCAGCCACAATAAATTTTCTGCTTTCTAGATTCATTGGTTCTTTGGTATTATTGTTTAGGGACTAAAATAAACTGATAGAGCATCATTACAAAAACGGAAACAATAGCTCCCAAACCAATCTTACTTAAAGTTCCTGTAATGTTTGAGAAGCTTCCAGCTTCAATCGAAAACAGGATAATGTGGTGTAATAAAATAGCACTGGTAATATAGAAAAGTGTCCAATTTAAACCCATTACTACCATAACAGGATGCTCCTTGTTATCATATCCACCACTTGGTCGAAACATTTGCATCAGGAATGGTCTAATGTAGGCCATCGCAACCGATGCCGCTGCATGAAATCCAATTGTATTGGCATAAATATCTATCAATAAACCAATCGCAAAAGCCAATAACAATTGTAGCCAATGTGGTGTTTCAAATGGCAACAGTAAAATGAATAAAGGGTATATGTATGGATTGACGAAACCATGTAATTCGATTTCGTTTAAGACCAAAACTTGTAACATCAACAAGCCTAAAAATCTCAATGCATTTATTAATATAGGGTTGTTATTCATTTAATGTGGCGTTTTCCAATGCTTTTATTTCTTTATAATCTTTAAAATTTATTATATAAACTTGGCTTAAATTTCTGAAAACAGTAGCCAGCTCTACTTCTATAGAGTGAAAATTGCTTCCTGGTAATCGACTTACAGACTCCACTTTCCCAATTAGTATATCTTCAGGAAAAAAATCTGAAAAACCACTGGTAATGATGCTATCTCCTTTTTGAACAGGAACGTTGTTAGGAACATCATTCAACTGAACGATGAATTCATTTTTACCATCCCAAGTGAGCGATCCAAAGTGGTTGTTCTTTTTAATTTTCGCACTGATATGAGTCTGCTTGTGTAAAACAGACATAACGGTTGCATAGTTTTTGGAAACCTTGTGAACAATACCAGCAATACTCTTAGGACCAACCACACCCATTTGCGGATAAATACCATCTTCAGATCCTTTGTTTATCGTTAAATAGTTGTGAAGTTTGAGTGTGGATTTATCTATTATTTTTGCAGGAATGAATTCATACTTTTTGGGCGTCATGATTTCAGGTTCAGGAATAAACAACATTTCCTGTTCAGGAATATCTTTTTTATTGTTGTTGATTTGTTCTAAAAGCAAAGCATTTTGTTCAGACAATATTTGATTTTGCTGTTTTAGAGAAAAATAATCAGTAACATTATTTTTAGCATTTAAAACTCCCGCTGTTAAAACCCCTGAAGAACTCAAAAACTGTGTGCGTTGGAAATGGTTGTATTTCACAATTAAAAATGCACAGACTATTTCTAAGAATAGAAATACAAAAAAACTATTATACCTCTTTAAAAATAAAAGTAGGTTGTGCATTAATAATTAGTTTCGAAGTGTTTAAAAATGATTTTCATTGTTGGACATTTTGCAAATGCCCTGTTATTTTAACTAATACTTAGTGTAAAAATTTCACCAGCATTAAAAATAATTAATTCCTGTGACTCTCCTTACTTTTTTCATTGTTTTTTCTGCACTCTCTCTTGCATTTTCTGCACCTTTTTTCACAACTTTCGCTAAATAATCTAAGTCTTTTTCCAGTTCTACGATTCTCTCACGTATAGGACTAATAGTTTTATTTAAGTCTTCTGCCAACTGCAATTTCATATAACCATATTTTATATCACAATTTGCATAATCTGTTTTGTATTTTTCAATGACATCAGGAGCAGAAACCAAATCCATCAATGAAAAAAGAGGTTCCACCTCCGTCGATATTGGACTATTGGGTTCAGTAGGTCCAGCATCTGACTTAGCTTTTTTTATTTTCTTTAGAATAATTTCTTCAGAGTCATTTAAGAAAATAGCGTTGTTAGGATTGGTATCCGACTTACTCATTTTAGCTCCACTACCATCCAAACTCAGTATTTTCAACAGTTCAGTTTGATAGTTAAATGCTTGCGGCTCTGGAAACACCTCTTCTCCAAAAGTATGGTTGAAGCGCACAACCAAGTTTCTCGCCATTTCTAAATGCTGCTGTTGATCTTTCCCAACAGGCACCTTCGTCGCACGGTGAATAATGATGTCAGCAGCCATTAGCACTGGATAAGTAAGTAATCCTGCATTTATTGACTGATTTTTTGCTCTGATTTTTTCTTTAAAGGTCGGGCTTTTTTCCAGCTCACCTTTATAGGCAATCATATTTAAAAGCAAATACAATTCTGGAATTTGTGGAATATCACTTTGTAAATAAATATCGCATTTTTCAGGGTCCAATCCACAAGCCAAATAAGTTGCTAAAACCTTACGAACTTGCTCCTGAAGCTTTAAGGCATCTTTTTGAGTTGTGAATGAATGATAGTCTGCCAGAAAGAAAAAACAATGTTCAA
>JAHDGP010000126.1:0-3032 GCA_020627525.1 Bacteroidota bacterium | reverse complement strand
AAACTCTTCTTGCATTTTCACAAAATTGCGAATAGCTCCGTAATAATTTCCCAAATGAATTTGTCCAGTCGGACGCACACCACTTAATACTATTTCCATGGTGCAAATTTATTGATAAAAACGCTAAAAACAAGTGATTGTCAAATCCTTTTGCATCAATTATTGATACTAATATTGATACTCGCAACCTTCCTATAGGAAGAAGGCACTTAATAACGAAAAAAATTGGATTTTCCAAACATTATTTACTAAAACTTGAAATGGACTTTATTCGTTCCAAAAACAAATTATCGGATTATATTCATGTTTCTATGATTTATAGAACTTATATTTGGAATAAAATGAAGAGAAAATGGAAATAAACGATGAATTGGTTGATAAGTTGGCAACGCTTTCAAGGTTGGAGTACGATGCGGAAGGAAAGGAAAGTGTTAAAAAAGACCTGAATCAAATGATTGCTTTTATTGAAAAAATCAATGAGTTGGACACTGAGAATGTTGAGCCACTTGTTCATATTACCAATGAAGTAAATGTTTTTCGTGCAGATAAGGTTGAAAAATTGACGACGAAGGAGGAAGCTTTGAAGAATGCTCCTTTAAAAAATAGCGATTATATCAAGGTTTCTAAAGTCTTGAATAAATAATTAGTACTTCATTATGAGTAAAAAGATCATTGAGTTGAGGGGAATTGAAAAATTCTATAAGATGGGGCAAATCGTCATCAAGGCTTTGAACGGAATTGATCTGGATATTTATGAAAATGAATATGTGGCTTTGATGGGACCATCGGGTTCGGGCAAATCTACTTTGATGAATATGTTGGGCTGCTTGGATACACCTTCCAATGGTTCTTATATTTTAAATGATCAAGAAGTAGCGGAATTGACAGAAGATGAATTGGCTGAAATTAGAAATAAAGAAATCGGTTTTGTTTTTCAGACTTTTAATTTACTTCCCCGATTGTCTGCTATCGAAAATGTTGCCATGCCCTTGATTTATTCAGGAATGAGCAAATCGAAAAGATTAGATAAATCCGAAAATGTTTTGACTGAGGTAGGTTTAGGAGACAGAATGGATCATAAACCAAACGAAATGTCTGGTGGACAAAGACAAAGGGTGGCAATCGCAAGGGCTTTGGTCAATGATCCCTCCATTATTTTAGCAGATGAGCCAACTGGAAACTTAGATAGTAAGACTTCTGACGAAATTATTAAAATGTTCACCAAAATCCATAATAGTGGGAATACTGTTATTTTGGTTACTCATGAAGAAGATGTCGCGCAAAATGCACATCGGATTATAAGATTGAAAGATGGTGTAATAGATTCTGACGAAATGATAAAGTAAATTTTCAAATTGCTACTTTAATGAAAACTTCACTTTGATAAACAGATAAAATAGCTTATTTTTATACTTGTAGTGATTGAAAAATGTCTTAGCTAAAGCTGTTTTTTCTCTTATCATTGCTAATACACATTATTACACATCCCCTCCTGATTTATATTTTAAATTATACTACAACTCTGAACAGAAATGTAAACTGTATACGTATATACAGGCTACAGTTTTGATCAAAAATTTAATTATATGAAACAGATAGCTACTGTTGTTGGGGTCTTATTTGTTTTAATCAGTTTGTCAACTTTTGCGCATGGAGATATTCATGAACGAATTAAAGCAATCAGTAAAGAGATTAAAGCAAGTCCCAATGAGCCAAGTTTGTATTTGAAAAGAGCTGAATTGTACATCAAACACGAGGATTTTAGAAAATCAAATCGTGATTTGAAGAAGTGCAATGCGCTAGGATTAGATTCTGATAGAATTAAGTTGAACTATGCGATTAACTATAGGAATTTGAAACATTATGTTCAAGCACTCGAATATTTGGATGAAATATTGATGCTGGATGTTAAAAATGTAAAAGCATTAAAAGAAAAAGGAAATGTCTTATTTGATCAAAAAAAATATGATGAAGCTGCCATCTTTTATGAAAAAGTAACGGAGGTTGCCACAGATGCTAATCCCGATAATTTTATTGAAGCTTCCAAGGCTTGGGAGTTGGATGATAAAATTGGTTCATTGGCAAGAAGTAAAAATATCATTGTAGAAGGAATTGATAAACTTGGCGATTTGATGGTTTTTTACCAAAGGCTGGTCCAGTTAAATCTGTTGGGTGGTGAATATGAACAAGCAATATTTAATCAAACAAAAATAGTTGATTTATCTACTAGAAAAGAAAAGGCACTTTTTCAGAGAGCATTAATTTACATAGAGTCAAATGATTTAAATAAAGCAAAATCTGATTTAGAACAATCATATGATTTGATAGAAAGTCTGCCATCAAAATTTAAGCAAAATCAATCCACAATCGACCTGAGAAATTTGATTGTGAAAGTTAAAAAAGAGTTATGAAAAGTTTTATCCCCCAGTTAATATTAAGAATTGCATTTATTGGTTTTTTGTTTTTTATTGGATGCAATCTTTTTGGGCAAATTACAACAATTCCATATGGTTCCATATGGAAATATTACGATAATTTAGAAGAGCCAGCATCTATAAATAATATAGATTGGATTGAGTCAAATTACAACGATAATGCTTGGAGTCAAGGGCAAGCACATATTGGATATGGTGATGCTGATGAGAATACTATCATCAATGAAAACACCCTTGTCGCCTATTTTAGAAAGACCTTTACTGTTAATGATCTTTCAGAATTTTATTCCTCCAATATCTCCTTAATTTATGATGATGGAGCTATTGTATACCTAAATGGTACAGAAGTTTCAAGGGTGAACATGCCTGGCGGTATTGTTGATTATAATACCTTTGCATCTGGCGGTTCTGGAGACAATGCCACTCATACTTTTCAATTGGATAATGCACTATTAGTCGAAGGCGAAAATACAATTGCTGTGGAGGTTCACCAAGTGTCTGTAAACAGTTCAGATATAAGTTTTGATCTAAAACTTGAATCATTGATCATTCAAAATCCAGCCTTCTATTTAACAAGAGGACCGTATTTGCAAAAAG
>JAHDGP010000125.1 GCA_020627525.1 Bacteroidota bacterium | reverse complement strand
TTGGCGTTTGGAGCCTTGGATAGTCGTCTACATATTCCCGAAATATTGTTGTTGATTGGTCTTGCTATTTTTGTCTATTCTTTAGGATTGAGTTCGGGACCAGCATTTTTCGCTTCTTACAAAAAGAACGGCTTAAAAGATTTCCTTTTCATTTTTTCCATGTTGTCGTTGTCCGCATTAATGGCTGTACTTTTGTTTTGGCTTTTTGGTTTTTCACCTGCAACCATTACAGGCATTTACTGCGGCAGTTCTACCAACACCGCAGCATTGGCCGGTGTTATAGATTTGATAGGAACAACCCAACCTGTTGATGATGTTGCCAAGTTAACACAAGATACCGTAATTGGCTATTCCTTTTCTTATCCTATGGGAGTTATGGGCAGTATTATTGCAATTTTGGTTTTAGAAAAGCTACTAAACATTGATTATAAAGAAGAAGTAGAATCACTAAAAAAAACTTATCCTATTCAAGATGATTTGACGAGTGTCACCGTAGAAGTTCACAATGAATCTATCAGCGAAACGAAGCTTCGAGATTTAATGAAAAAATATAAGTGGAATGTCAATTTTGGTAGAATATATAGAGATGGGAAGCAAAGTTTGGTCAATTGGGATATAACTTTCGTCAAAGATGATCTTGTAATGATTGTTGGAAACAAAGATGATATTCTAGAAATATCAAATTTTTTAGGCAAAGTTGTGGATCACAAATTGACCTATGACCGATCTTATTTTGATGTTAGAAAAATTTTCGTTTCTAATCCAAAGATAATTGGACAAACACTGTCATCGCTCAACTTGAATGAAAAATATGATGCGTTGATCACAAGAATTCGCAGAGGAGATATTGACATGTTAGCGAAAAGCGATACAGTCTTAGAAATGGGAGATCGAATTAGGTTTATCGCAAAGCGTGAGGATCTTAAAGACTTATCAACTTTGTTTGGTGATTCTTATCGAGATTCAAGTAGAATCAACTTATTCTCATTTGGATTGGGAATTGGTCTTGGAGTAATATTGGGAACCATTGAGCTAAACTTAACAGAAAATATATCATTTTCATTGGGTTATGCTGGTGGTCCACTAATTGTTGGATTGATTTTAGGAGCCTTGCGAAAAACAGGACCGATCAACTGGACGCTTCCCTATAGTGCAAATGTTACATTGCAACAGTTTGGGTTAATTTTGTTATTGAGTGCCATTGGTGTTCGATCGGGCAATGCACTTATGCAAAATCTATCTTTAGATGGTTTGTGGATATTTTTGGCTAGTGCATTTATAAGTTTGTTTACAGCTGCAAGTATTTTATTGATAGGATATAAAATATTAAAAAAGCCCTTTTCTATTTTGTCTGGAATGGTGGCAAATCAGCCAGCGATATTGGATTTTAGTATGAGTCGTTCAGAAAATAATATTCCGGTATTTGGATATACAATGATTTTTCCTATTGCGCTTATTCTCAAAATCGTTATTGCTCAGTTGATGTTTATTATTTTGAATTAATACTAAAAAGAAATACCCCAAACTCAACATCTTTGAGGCGGAGTATTTCTACAATCAACTCATTTTTTGAAATTTGTTGTTAACAAACTATGCAAATAGGGGAGCTCGTATTTGTAAATGCATAATCAGGAGAAGTGGCAATTGCAGCTGAACCACTAAAGTTTACAATTTCAACTTTTACTTGATGAACACCAGCAATAGCCCAATGTTTAAGAAAAGTTTTTTCAGTTGTATATTTCACAGTTGTTGCACCATCTTTAACGAAAGTAACTTTGTATTGAAGGTTGTTGTCTTCTATAAAATAACTATGTGTTAAATCATTCATTGTGTACTGCGAGTACTCACAGCAATCGAAATAAACATCATCTGTGTAGTTGGCAATTAAAACCAACGGAGCGCAAGTAGAACAAATTTGATTAAGTCCACCACTAATTACAGCTGTATTGCCAATCTTTTTTCCTGCAACTGGTTGTTCAATGCTTTGTAATTCTTCTTTTTGACAACTCGTCAAACAAAATATCACAAGCAAAAAAGCACTTACCAAACAAATTAAATTTTTCATTTTAAAGAATTTTAATCGTTATTAAATATGATCCAAAGATGAACTAAAATCACAGTGTTCGGCAATTACAGAAAATCAAAAGAAACTCCAAAAATTGAGGTTAAATGAATTTTGTTTTTCTAAATTTTGATTGGTAACTTGTTGATAAATAGATTTTTATATTGTTCACAAAATGTCTTCAGAATAACTGAATTTTTTATGGATTTTTCTTGAAACTCGAAATTAATTAACATTGTACTTCCAATAATGACTATTTTATTTAGTCTTTAAATCCTAAAAAGAAATACCCTGAACTCAATATATTTGAGACAGAGTATTTCTACAATCAACTAAGTTTAGAGGATGTTGTGAATTTTTCGATTCGTCGCTCTGTTAGGAACTGGAACGCGAGTTCGACTCTAAAAATCCATCATTTTCACTTTTGAATTCAATTCTTGAACACCCTCTGAATATTTTAAGCCTTTATATTCTAGCAAGGAATACAAACAGGAGAGCTTGTATTTGTATAGGTGTAGTTTGGTGATGAAGCACCTGCATATGAACCATCCAAGTTTACAATTTCAACAAATACTTGGTGACTGCCACCATCTGCCCAGTGCTTTAAAAAAGTTTGCGAAGTAGTATATTTTACAGAAGTTTGCCCACCTTTAGTAAAAGTAATTTTATACTTTTTGTTGTTGTTTTCAATAAAAAATTCGTGAGTGACATTGTTCATTGTATATTGTGAATACTCACAACAATCGAAAATAACGTCATCCGTATAATTGGAAATTAGGACTAGTGGACCTGCAACTGCTCCGCCACCGCTAGCAATGGTTGTTAAGTTATTACTTCTTTTACCAGCAACAGGTTGTTCCACATTCGTTAGTTCCTCTTTTTGACAGCTTGTCAAACAAAACATTACAAGTAAAAAAGTACTTGCTAAATAAATCAAATTTTTCATTTTACAAAGATTTTAATTTTTTAATAATAAATAATTGTTCTTAATTATGATCCAAAGATGAATCAAAACAAGCTGTCTGACAATTACAAAAAAAGGCTTGAGTCTTCAATGTTTTATATACTTATTTCCGAAATGTGTTGAATGTGTAATTTTATATTGCTGAAAATCAATGTGTTGTATGGTTACGGATTTTGCTATGAATATCTTTTATTTGATCATAAAATCATTGAAATATTATGACTTAATCTTTTAGAAGCTGTCCCTTAATAACAATAATGCCCTGAATACACGAAATGATTTCAGGGCATTTATGAGTTAAATGTGTATTGTTATATTTGTATGAAATTGTTGTACTAACAAACAATGCAAGGAGGAGAATCAGTGTTTAAATATTGATAATTTGGAGAAGTAGCACCAGCATACGAACCGTCAGGATTTACTATTTTGATTTCAACATTATGAATTCCACCATCTGCCCAATATTTTCTAAAAGTTTTTTGTGTGGTATGTTTAACTATAATTTTACCATTTTTTGAAAAAGTAACACTGTATTTTTTGTTGTGTGTGTTAATATAAAAATTGTGTGTTACATCGTCCATTGTATATTCCGAATATTCACAACAATCAAATAAGACATCGTCTTCAAATTTTGCAATGAGCACTTGAGGACCTGCTCCAGTGCTTAATTGTCCTCCAATGCTTGCAGCAGCAAGTGGTTTTTTAGATGCTACAATTTGATCGTTTCCAACGAGTTCTTCTTTTTGACAGCTTGTCAGGCAAAACAATACCAATAAAATTGTACTTGCTAAATAAATTAAATTTTTCATTAAACTAATTTTTAGAATATTAATAATAAAATCTGTTTTTGTTATGGAACAAAGATGGATCAAAAAAGAGCAACATAACAATTACAAATTGAAGAGGTTAACAAGAAAGAAAGGAGGGGTTTGTATAGATTAAACACTATTATTTTATCCTAATTTATTGATTTACAGTTGTTTTAATTATTTACAAAAATCCATGTTTGCCTGTTGGTTTTAAAGAACAGTTCCTAAATAACTCAGCGTCGGCTGCCGATCCGTTTTGATAAATATCTTTTGATTTTATTTTCCAGTGTGCTAAGTAATTGGACGAAAGAATCAAGTACAAAAAATGCTCTGAACTCAACATCTTTGAGTCAGAGCATTTATAGTTATGCGTTCTTTATTATTTTGAATAAGAAGTTTGGATTATTAACATGGAGTACAAGGTGGTGTATCAACATGAGCGAAAGTATAGACATCAGACTCTGCACCTACAGGAGAACCATCTTGGTTTACTATTTGAACAAAAACATTGTGTTCTCCATCACTTGACCAATGTCTGTAGAATACTTGTGATGATGTGTAAATTGTATTGGATGTGCCATTAACAGTGAATGTTACTTTGTACTTTTTGTTTTCACTATTAATAAAATGACTATGGGTTAAACCATCCATTGTATATTTGGATGCTTCACAGCAATCATAATTAGCTCCTGTTTCATAACCACTAATAATAACATTTGGTCCCATAGCTATAACTCCACCACTTCCGGCAGCAGTCATTGCCCTTACTGTTCTTTTTGCCGATGTTTGTTCGAAATCAGTTAATTCTTCTTTCTGGCAGCTTGTTAAACAAAGTAATACAAATACCAAAGTGCTAACTAAATAAATTAAATTTTTCATTTCATTAAATTTTTATTGTTAATAATTAATTTTCGTTGTTGATTATGATACAAATATGGACTAAAACCAAGCTGATCAACAAGCACAAAAAAAATGGATTAACGTCTGTGAATTGGAAAGAAATTTAATGAAAAATAAAATTGATAGTGTGTTAACTAATTGATTTATAATTTATTAGTCGAATCTCAAAAAAGGAGTGTTATACGCAGTTTTTCGTTGAATATCTTTTGCAAAATTTTTGAAAAACAGTAATTTATCCCAGTACCTCTTTCAAAGCTTGCAGGTTTTTCTTTGTTGATCCAATAAAAATTTGATCGTCAATTACGATGGTCGGTCGTTTTAGGAAAGTGTATTCTTCAAGAATCAATGATTTATAATCTTGTTCTGAGAGTGTTTGTTCTTTAAGTTGGCGAGCAGTGTATTGTCTAGATCGCCTGTTGAACAAATTTTCATAGGAACCAGCCAGTTTTTTTAAGGCTGTCAATTGCTTATCAGTTATTTTTTCGAACTTGATGTCTTGCATTTCAAAACCCACTTGGAGGTTCAGTTCTTTAATAATTCTTGTACAAGTATTACAAGTAGATAAATAGAATATTTTTTTCATATGATTTTTGTCTATTAGCTTATTCAGAATTTAAATTTCAAAACGAAAATGATACTTTAAGGTCAATTTAAAGCTCATTTTTTCAAACAATATATCCCAAAAGCTTATCTTTTTAATCGGACACCTTTTTTGTACTTATACTCAATGCTTATATTGCCTTCCTCATCGTAGTACCTTTCAATGCCATCCCTTTTGCCATTGATATAATTGGATTCGATTTTTATTTTATTTTGCTTAATGTAGTAAGTTTTTCTCGGACCATTGAGTTTTCCATTTTTGTAATATGCTGTTTCAGAAAGTCGAGCCTTCTCATATTTTTTTGAAATGCCTTCTTGAACACCATTTACAAAATATTTAATATCTGTTACCACACCGTTGCTTTCATATTTAGTAAACGCGCCATCTAAAATACCTTTATTGTAATTTGCTATGGAAGAAATCAAATTTAACTTGTCATCATGGTAGGTAATCCAAGAACCTTCTTTAAGACCATTTAAGACGGTCCCTTCTTCAAGGAATCGACTGCCATTTTCAGTATCTTTTGATTTTACCCAGATTTCTAAACCTTTGCTATTTATGTTGGTAACTTGATAACCATTGCTGATCAATTTGTCAGCAGAATTGGCAATTGTTGGACTTGGTGAGTATGCAGCTTTTTTTGAGTTGTTTTCTTTACAAGCAGTTAATGATAAGAGAATCACTAATATTAAACTATTGATTGTTATAGATTTGGACATAATTTTCATAATCGCTGAAAATTAACGAAAATACTTCGCCCAAACATAAACAATGCAAAAGATTACTAAAATTACTTGAAAAAAGCGTTGTTGTTTCTTGTTCATCAGTTTACTTTATTAAAGTGATACGCAAAATTAACGCTTTCGTCTATTTATGTAAAGTCAAAACTAAACTTTTCACATAATTTAAGAGTTATGCCCAAAACTATGCTATACTATTTACAAAAACATAATATACATATCACTTTCAATTAAAAATTGATTCGTTACTTTGCAATCCAATAAATTTTAAGCTATGGATTTTTCCACTATCGTAATGTATTTGGGTTTTGTGATGGCAGGATATTCTGTTGTAGGAAATGACTCAATTCAAACTTTAGGTACGTTTCTAACTTCTAATGAAAAGAGGCCGTGGTATGTATTGTGGTTGTTTGCAGGATCAATATTAAGTTTTACATTGCTTTATGGTTGGTATGCTTATGGCGGTGATGTATCTTATGGGAGATTGATAGGATCTGCTGAGAAAGGGTTTTCATTGGACAATCCTAAATACGCCTTACCTGATCCATTTACTTGGCATTACTTGCTCCCTCCATTGATATTGGTTTTTATAACCCGGTTGGGCATTCCAGTAAGTACCTCTTTTTTGATTTTGACTTTCTTTAATGAAAAGAACCTCTACAATATGGTTGTCAAGTCAATGTCTGGTTATTTGGTTGCGTTTTTTGTAGCTGTAGTCGTTTACTTATTGATTACAAAGAGTTTAGAGAAAAAATTTATTGAAAACCCTATTAAGAAAGAGCGATACAAGTTTTGGGTAGGACTTCAATGGTTGTCCACAGGGTTTTTGTGGTGGAATTGGTTGGTACAAGACTTTGCTAATATTTATGTATACCTTCCAAGAAAGTTAGATTTTAATGTTCTTTTAGCTTCACTGGCGGTACTATTGGCATTACTGGGATACATATTTTACAGCAGAGGAGGGGAGATTCAAAAAATTGTAAAAGGAAAAACGAATACAATTGATATTAGATCAGCGACTATTATTGATACAATTTTTGGTTTTGTAATGTTTTTCTTTAAGGAATTGAATGAAATTCCTATGAGTACAACTTGGGTGTTTATCGGTTTATTGGCTGGAAGAGAAATTACTATTAGATATTTATTAGATAAGAGATTTAATAAAAATGTTATAAGAGATGTTGCTTTAGATTTAAGTAAAGTATTCCTCGGATTGGCTATCAGTATTGCATTGGTATTTTTTATAAAATCAGTATCAGGATAGATTATGAAATTCCACGATTTAAAGCCATTTAAGTGCAAGCAATTTGATGTATGGCAAAATGACCAGGTTTTCAAAGTAGGAACTGATGGTGTTTTACTGGGAGCTTGGGCAGATATCGAGGGAGTAAAAAAGATTTTGGAGGTCGGAACGGGTACTGGATTGATTTCAATGATGCTTTCGCAACGAAGCAGTATTGCTGATATTACAGCTATTGACATCGACGAAGTGTCCGCTGAAATTGCAAAACACAATATTGCCAATTCCCCATTTTACGATAGGGTAAATGTTATCCACAAAAGCCTACAAGAGTTTGGGGAAACAACTGAGGATAAATATGATTTGATTGTCTCCAACCCGCCTTACTTTATTAACAGCACCAAATCATTTAAAGCTGACAAAAACGAAAAGAGACACAACAATCTACTATCTCATATTGATTTGGTTAATAATTCTGCAAACCTTTTAAATGCTGGAGGGGAACTCTCTGTAATCTTACCGATATTTGAGGGCAATTTGTTTGTAAATATCTGTGATGATTTTGGCTTGAATCTGATAAAACGAATGACTATTTATTCTAAAAAAAGCAAACCTGCAGAGCGTTTTTTGCTGACTTTTTCCAATGTTTCTGATCGTCCTGAAATTGTGGAGGAAAAATTATATATACATAATGAGTTAAAAGAGCGAACATACACCGCGCAATACGTAGAACTTACTAGAGATTTTTATTTATATATGTAAATTACGATTTGTAAATTCTTAAATCGTAAAATGAATTGAATTATTGAGCGTTAATAGATTGCGCTTTCAATTCATTGCCAGAATGAGATTTGGTTACATGAATAAAAATGTTTTACTTTAGCGAATACATATAAAAATTACTGATTAACAGTAGTTTTTATTGTACCGTGAAAACACTAGTAAATAAGAAACAATATGAAAATTAGCTTTTTTGGTGCTGCTAAGCAGGTGACTGGCAGCAAGCATTTAATACAATTGAAAAATGGGAAAAAAATTCTATTGGACTGCGGGATGTTTCAAGGAAGAGGAAAAGATACCCATAAATTTAACAGCCATTTTGGCTTTGATCCGGAGACCATAGATACATTTATATTATCTCACGCTCATATTGATCATTCAGGATTGATCCCGAGGTTGATAACGGAAGGGTACAGTGGAAAAATTTATTGTACACCAGCAACGCTTGCTCTGTGTGAAATTATGTTGTTGGACTCCGCACACATTCAAGAATCTGATGTTGCCTATATAAATAAATTTCGAGAAGAAGAGGGTAAAGAACCTATAAGACCTTTGTATACAATTGATGAAGCAAAAGCTGCATTAGAAAGTTTCGTAACGATTCCTTATAATGAAAGAACGCAATTAGCGGAAGATATTTGGGTCGAGTTTACGGACGTTGGCCATATTTTGGGAAGTGCCGCTGTAAATCTTAGGGTGAAGGATGGCAATCAATATCATCGTATTGCATTTACAGGTGATATAGGAAGGTATACCAATAGAATTTTGAGAAAACCTCAACCATTTCCACAATGCGATTATTTAATTACAGAATCTACATATGGAAATAAATTACATTCCAAACCACCTAAAGCAAAAGAGCGTTTGTTAGATGTGGTGAAAAGAACGTGTATTGATAAAAAAGGAAAATTGATTATACCTGCATTTAGTGTTGGGAGAACCCAAGAGATAGTAAGTGTATTAAACGATTTAGAATTTGAAGGCAAGTTACCTAAGTTAAAAGTATACGTAGATAGTCCTTTAGCTGTAAATGCAACTAGGATAATGAGAGACCATCCGCAGTGTTTTAATGAAAGGATGCAAAAGTTTATATTGGAAGATCCAGATCCATTTGGATTTGCTGGATTGAAATATGTTCGAAAAGTGGAGGATTCAAAAGCGATAAACAAATCAAGTGAACCAGCTATTATTATCTCCTCTTCTGGAATGATAGAAGGGGGCAGAATAAAGCATCATTTGATGAACAATATTGAGGACAAAAAGAACACAATTTTGATTGTTGGCTTTTGTTCGAAATCAAGTGTTGGTGGACATTTAGTAGATGGAGCAGAAAAAGTTACTTTGTTTGGCAAAGAGTTTAAAGTCATTGCCGATGTTGAAGTTTTAAATCCATTTTCGGCCCATGCGGATTATGAAGAGATGATACAATTTTTGGAATGTCAAGAAAAACATATCATTAAAAAGACATTTTTGGTTCATGGCAATGAAGAGGTAATGGAAGAATACAAAGAAACATTAGAAAAAGAAGGTTTTCATAATATTGTTATACCGGATTATAAATCAACTTATGAAATATGATTGAATTATTTAAGGTGTTTGTATATTGCAGCTTGATAATCTTTTCTGAAATAAGATTTCACTAAATCTATTTGTTATGGCAAAATTGGCACAAAATTAGACATATAAATGATCAGTAGTGTCTCATAACTACATAGGTTAAAACTCAGATTTTCTTCCCCCTCAGAATATCTGGGTTTTTTTTTGTCTTTTTCAAAATTTGGCAAGGATATTATAAGTGATCACTTGAGTTGCATTAACTTTTAGAATCTATAAGTCAAACCTGCATTTCCAAGAGTGATGTTTCCATAGCCAAATTCTCCATAGATGCCAATGTGCTCTGTCAAATAATACCTCGCTCCACCAACAGCGTAGTAGGAATAATTAGGGATAGTAAGAGATTGAAAACTTTCTGAAATTTGGTCTAGATTATCTTTGCTGTCATTTCCATCTGCTGCTAAACTTTTCCTTCTTATTAAACTGTAGCCCAAAACTGTTGCCCCATAAATATCTAATTTTGGTAAAATTCTTTGGTGATAAGCCAAGCGTCCTGAAAAAGTCCAAACTTGAAATCTTTGTGAACCTTGCAAAGTCTCCGTTAATGTTTCTGTTGCAGTATCAAGAATATCACATAAAATAGGAATATCACAATCTTCAATATCAATTTCATCTATGATAGAATTGGTATCAAAGTTCAGGGTGGGAGTAGTTGCGTTAAAATATCCAATATGACAACCGATGCCAAGCTGCTTATCAAAAGCATATTCGTAAGACATGGTAAATTGTGGAGAGGCGGAGCCACCTTCTAAATAGTTGGTTCCTAATAAACCTTCAATTGCTTCGTAGCTGGAAATGGTCAGGGCTAATTTGTTGGGAAATCCAATACCAAAATTCAAGGAGTGCGATTTGGGAACATGGTATTTATATTCATCTTCAGGTGCGACTTGAACTTCTTGAAATACAGTGTTTACATTTTGAGCTGATATTTCACTAAAAGAAGAGCAAAACAAAAATACTAAGACAGTCAAACAAGATATAAAACCAACTTTTTTCATGGTATCGAATTTTAAACAAATAATAAAAA
>JAHDGP010000124.1 GCA_020627525.1 Bacteroidota bacterium | reverse complement strand
GGTATTGTAAGGCAGTTCGAATGAAATACAATGAAGATCCTTCGTTATATCAACCTGATTTTTTGTCTATAGATAGTTCAAATCCTGTATCACCCATTTTTAATTGGGAGGATGAATCAAATACGAACAATATAATTTATTTTCAGGTAGTTGCGGATCAAGAGGGGAATGCTATTTCTGGTACCTACACAGAAGAACGCTCCTTTCAATTTTACAATCTTGATAACGTCGTTCTAAATGTTACACATCCAGGAGAAACACCATCTTTAATGGAAAACAACGATTATCAATTTATTCTTATGGGAGTAGATGCAGAAAACTGGGTGAACCTTATTGCTACAAGTGATTTTGGTTCTTAGAGGCGAATGCTTCAATGATATAATGCTTTAATGCTTCAATGTGTTTAATGGTTCAATGCTTCAGTATGATGTACGACAGAATTTTAATCTGAGAAAATCTGTGTTATTTGTGGTGAAAATTTCATAAATGATTGAATGCAGGAATGTGAGAATATTTAAGAAAATGCTTTAATGTATTAGTTTGTTTAATAATTAAAATATGCTTCAATATAATGTAAAACTGAATTTTAATCTGAGAAAATCTGTGTTATTCGTGGCGAAAGTTTACAAAACGTACTTAATGATTAAATGCATTCCAACATTGAATCATTAAGCACATTAAATCATTATAACATTATTTCCTAGAAACCGTTCCCTCAATAACTCCATAAGGATCATCGGTGGCAACAAAAATTTCGTTGTTGTTTTCCAACTCAAAAGGAGAAAGATTTACTAATAAATTGTGTTTGTTAGGCATTGAAATATCAATGTCGTCAATTTTTTTAGATGCGTTTAGTGCAGCGTCTCCCATTGCAAAAAGTGTGTGCTGAACAGACAAACTATCGTGGGCAGCAAATGTTTCTAATAGGCTTTGACGAATGTTTTCACGCTCAGCAGCAAAATCTACTTTTAATGATTTGTATTTCCATTCAGCTTCCATTATTGTGCAGAAAATACGATCATCAGCATTTTTTAAAGTGGTGTAATCATCAACATAAAAATCTGAAAAACCAGACTTGGTAGTTTTCAAAATATGCAAACCACTAATTCCACTAGCAATGCTTTTTTCTTTTTTGCTGTATTGTATATAACAAGTTTTTTTCTCATCACCAGCATTTTGATAAGTGAATGGATCGGCAACTTTTCTTTTACCTTTTGTAACAGGAATTCTTTTCCATAAGTTTTCAACCAAGCTTACTTCAACCCCTTCAACTTGTTTGTTTTTTTTGAAAAAATATTTAGCTACTTCCAAGCCAAAATCTTCTATTGTTCCAGTTAAATGTTCTTTTGCCAAAATGAAAATAGTATTTTTAACAGTATCTGTTGGCAATACTTTTCGATTGTCTCCTTTTTTATGAGCGTCGGTATAATCACCAGTTAAGAGGACTTCAACATTCACTTCCCTAAACTCGTGGTATGTTTTATGTTTAATTAATTTTACAACTCTGACAGCAGATTTTCCATATCTACTAAAGCTTAATTTAGATTTCATATTTTTAATTGTTTATATTTTTTTATTATTACCTACGGGGTTTGACACCTACGAGGTTTTTAAAACCTCGTAGGTGTCAAACCTTGTAGGTAATAAAAACAAAATTAAGGAAAATCTTAATGTAGATAGGTATATTTGCAAGCTATTTACTTTTACGCAGATGAATGATATAAAGATATATTCGAAAAGAACATTGATTGAGGATAAATTGGTGCCAGCTACGCTATTTATCAAAGATGGTAAAATAAAAGATATACAAAATGACAAACCATCAGATACGACAAACTTGATTGATGTTGGAGAAGACATTTTGATGCCAGGAATCATTGATCCTCACGTTCATATCAATGAGCCTGGGAGAACAGACTGGGAAGGGTTTGAAACTGCAACCAAAGCTGCCGCTGCTGGTGGAATTACATCTTTGGTTGATATGCCTTTAAATTCTGCCCCTGTTACAACTTCGGTTACTGCTTACCAAGAAAAACGAAACTCTACAATACGAAAACTATATGTAAATTGTGGTTTTTGGGCTGGACTGGTTCCTGATAATTGCCAAAGTTTAGAGCGACTTTTAGATTCGGGTGTTTTGGGAATCAAAGCATTTTTAACCCATTCAGGGATAGATGATTTTCCAAATGTTACTAGAGAACATTTAGAAAAAGCAATGCCAGAAATAGCAAAAAGAAATTTGCCACTATTACTGCATTGTGAATTAGATGAAAAGCATGAAGGGCTTCAGAACTTATTGAAAACCCCAACATCTTATAATGCATATTTAAATTCAAGACCAAGAAGTTGGGAAGATAAAGCAATTGAAATGGTCATTGATTTATGTGAAAAATATAATTGTAGAACCCACATTGTTCATCTGTCTTCTAGTAATTCAATCGAACAAATAATAGCAGGAAAGAAGAAAGGTTTACCCCTTACAGTCGAAACAGGACAACATTATTTGTATTTCAATGCAGAATCAATTCCTGATGCAAGAACAGAATATAAATGTGCTCCACCAATTCGGGAAAAGGAAAACAATGAAAAGTTACTTGATGCCTTATTGGATGGAACGATAGATTTTGTAGGGACAGATCATTCACCTGCTCCACCTGATTTAAAAGAAATTGATTCAGGTAATTTTGCGAAAGCTTGGGGAGGTATTGCAGGATTACAGTTTGCGCTACCTGTTTTGTGGACAGTTGTTTCGAAAAAGGGAGCTACTGTATTAGATGTTAGTAAATGGATGTCAAGCAATGTTGCTAAGTTTATTGGATTGAATAATGTAAAAGGAAAAATCGCTATAGGATATGATGCAGATTTGACGGTTTGGAATCCTGAAGAATATTTTACAGTAAATGAAAAAAACATTCAACATAGGCATAAAGTTTGTCCATATATTGGTGAAAACCTAAAAGGAGTGATAAAAAAAACAATTGTTAACGGAAAGCTCGTTTATGATGAAGGGCATTTCGTAAATTTGCCATCTACAAATGGACAAATTATAAGTTTGCAAGAAAATGTGTAAGTGATAAGATCAAATTAACAGGCATAAATATTTTTTACAAAATGCTAATTATCAAAATTTTGAATTATATTTTGATGATTTTTAAATTGGTCTTATTCCTTACTTGTATTTCTCCATTTGTTTGTTGTTAAATAACTGAACTAAGATAAAATGAACGAAAATAAAACACAGCCTGCATTTACAAGTTTGATAAATTTGGCAGCAGAGAAATTAGGTGCCAAAGTCTTGTGGACAACCGATGATTTTTTTGCTGAAAAAGAGAACCTCATAAAACCAGGCAGAGGAATCTTTATTGCTGATAAATATACCGACCGTGGAAAATGGATGGACGGATGGGAGTCTCGAAGAAAACGTACAGAAGGTCATGATGCATGTATTTTGGAGTTAGCAACTCCTGGAATTATAAAAGGTTTTGATATTGATACGAACCATTTTTTGGGTAATCATCCTCCTTTTGCATCTGTAGAAGCTTGTTATGAAACCAGCATTACTTCAATTGAAGATTTAGAAGCGGCTAATAAGTGGACTGAAATTTTACCAAAATCACCACTTGATCCAGGCAGTCAGCACTTTTTTGAAATAGCGAATGATCAGAAATGGACACACTTGAAATTGCATATTTATCCTGATGGTGGAGTAGCAAGATTCAAAGTTTATGGAAATGTATATAAAGATTGGTCATTGGTGGATGAAAATAAAGAAGTTGATTTAGCAGCAGCCGTTAATGGAGGAAAATCAATTTTGTGTAATGATATGTTCTTTAGCCATATGGACAATTTGATTATGCCAGAAAGAGGAGCTAACATGGGCGATGGTTGGGAAACCAAAAGAAACAGAACACCGAACAATCGCGATTGGGTAATCGTAAAATTAGGAACAAAAGGAACCATCAACCGCTTGTTGATTGATACTTGCCATTTCAAAGGAAACTATCCTGATACCTGCTCTTTAGAAGGAGCTATAATTGAAAACGAAAAAGATTTGGAGGGCGCAAATTGGTCTGAAATTTTACCAAAATCAAAACTAAGTGCCGATCACGAACATTTTTTTGTAGAAGAACTAAATGCAAAAGGTCCATTTACCCACGTACGCTTAAATATTTTTCCAGATGGGGGCATCAGCAGAATGAGGATATTCGGGAATAAGACGGTGTAGTGTTTTAATGTGATTAATGTTTGAATGCGAGAATGTTTTTGAAATTTATAAATGAATCAATTTAAAAACTTAAATCCTAAGAATCTGAAAGCATGACAATATACTGGCAAGAATATTGAAAGCATTAGTGACTTGAATGTAAGTTAATAAAAAAATATATGAGTAATAAATTATTGAGTAACTGTTGTGGAGCAAGTAAATGGGTTTCAGCAATGGCAAAAAAATATCCCTATAAAAGTTTTGAAGAAATGAAAAAAGTCTCCGATAAAGTATGGAAGACTTGTAAAGAAGAAGATTACTTAGAAGCATTTACGCATCATCCCAAAATAGGAGATTTAAAGAGTTTGAAAAATAAATTTAAATCAACAAAAAAGTGGGCAGGGAATGAACAGTCTGGTGTAAATGAAGCATTGCCAAATACACTAAAGGCTTTGGCGAAAGCTAATAAAGACTATGAAGAGAAATTCGGATTTATATTCATAGTTTGTGCAACGGGAAAGTCTGCCCAAGAAATGCTAGATATTTTAAACTCAAGGATTGGAAATACCTATAAAAAGGAAATTAAAATAGCGGCAGCGGAGCAAGCTAAGATTACTGATATTAGATTGAAAAAATTATTTGAAGAAGCAAAAAATAAAAAAATGAGTCAAATTACAACTCACGTACTAGATACATCGAAAGGAAAACCCGCCAAAGATTTAGAGATTACGCTCTTTGCGCAAAATGGAAATAGATGGAAAAAACTAGCTTCTGGTTTGACTAACAAAGACGGACGAATTGCTGACTTGTTAAAGGAAGGTAAAACGGTTGAACCAGGAGTTTATAAAATGGTTTTTGATACAGCTGGATATTTTAAAAATAAAAAAACATTTTACCCAGAAGTAAGTATTGTTTTTGAGACTTTTGATAAATCTCATTATCACGTGCCTTTATTGCTAAATCCTTTTGGTTATTCCACATATCGAGGTAGTTAAGTAGGTAAACATAAATAATCGACACACTTTTGATGGGTTCTTTTTCCAATCTACCTCCGAACTGTCGGACCATTCGAAAATACTCACCTTAGCTATGGCTAAGGTTCCGTTTTTCTTCCGCTTCGGCGGTCTGATTGTAGATCGAAAAAATACCCTAGATCAAAAGTGACAAACATTTATGCTTACCTACTTAATTAAGCGTATTTGTATTCATTGAATTAAATAATAATTGTAATTAGAAATATATGAAAACATCCATTTCTGCAAATGATAAATCACTTGTATTAGAGGATCTTAAAAAGGCAAATGTAGCCTTCAATCAGTTTTATCCTGGCGAATCTGTAGAGCGCCAACCGGTACACACAGTTTATGGTGGAGCGCAATTGTTTAAGGAAACAACAGTGCAAAATTTGGGTAAGTTGGCAATACGAAACCTAGAAGCTTATGCCCCTAATTTTGTTGTTTTGGCGAAGGCGTTAGAGTTGCCCAATCATCATTTGTTGCCAGAAACTGAAGCGGAGATTAACAGCTTAGTTGAAGCCATGCAAGCAAAATCAAAAGAAGCGCAAAAGGAGCATCCTGGTTGGTTGGCAAATACTGTTTATAATAAGATTAAATCTAAATTAGAGCGTGAAGCAGTTGAAGATTTTAGAATTGATTTTGAAGATGGTTTCGGAAATCGTCCCGATGCTGAAGAAGATGCAGCGGCTGAATTTACTGCTTTAGAGACTGCTAAAGGAATGGAAAACGGAACTTTGTCTCCTTTTATCGGAATTAGAATAAAACCATTTACCGAAGAATTAAAGGATCGTTCAGTTCGAACACTGGATATTTTTGTGAGCACTTTATCAAATGCTTCTGGTGGAAAACTGCCTGAAAATTTTGTTGTAACACTTCCTAAAGTAACGATTCCTGAACAAGTAACTGCTCTGGTGAAATTGCTTGAAATTATTGAAGCAAACACAGAGTTAGAGGCAGGTAGTTTGAAATTAGAAATAATGATTGAAACTACCCAATCAATCTTTGCGGAAGACGGTACAAATGCGCTGCGAAGCTTGGTAGAAGCTGGAAATGGTAGATGTTTGGGGGCACACTTTGGAACATATGACTATACTGCCAGTTGTAATATCACAGCAAACTATCAAGCAATGGATCATATGGTTTGTGATTTTGCACACAATATGATGCGAACTGCACTAGGTCAAACAGGTGTGTTTTTGTCGGACGGAGCAACCAATCTAATGCCTGTTGGTCCACACAGAGGAAAAGATTTAACAGAAGAACAAAAAGCGGAAAATCAAGCAGTTGTTCACAAGGCCTGGAAGCTGGGATATGACCATATTCGTCATTCTTTGTGGAAAGGAATGTACCAAGGTTGGGACCTAAATCCAGCACAAATTCCTATTAGGTATGCAGCAGTTTTTTCATTCTTTTTAGAAAATTATGATTCTGCGGCTGAGCGTTTAAACAACTTTATGGATACAGCAGGTCAGGCAACACTTTCAGGTGATGTATTTGACGATGCCGCTACTGGACAAGGTTTGTTAAACTATTTTCTAAAAGCATTAAATAGTGGCGCAATTGACGAATCTGAAATTGCACAGACAGGTTTGACTTTAGCGGAAATAAAAACACGGTCTTTTGCGAAAATTCTGAAAGATAGAAGAGGATAAAAATAATTGTTTCCAAAAAATGAAACGTATATAAAATGAGTAATTATCATTTACAAATAAAAGAAATTGTTGAAGATGCAATTGTACAGATAGGGAAAATTGATGACGCTACTTTTGATTTAAAACCTCTGCCGAATAAGTGGTCCAAAAAAGAAATTTTAGGTCACCTGATTGATTCTGCTTACAATAATCATCAAAGATTTTTGAGAGCAGAAGAACAGGGAAACTTGGTTTTTGGAGGATACAATCAAGATGAATGGGTTGTGAAAAACAAATATCAAAGTAGAACAAAAACGGATGTTGTTGATACTTTTGCAAATGCGAATCATCACTTATCCTGCTTGATAGAAGGGCTTTCTAATGAGGTTTTAGAGCATAAAACTACCGATCATAATTTTCATAAAATATGCATGAAACTTATTGATGAAAACGCTGAAACAACTTTGTCTTATTTAATTGAAGATTATATTTTTCATTTGAATTACCATTTGAAACAGATATTCGTTTAGTGTGGTTTTGATTGGAACGGCGAACCGCTTCGTGTAATGAAAGTGCAGTTGAAATGCCAAAAACTCTTTTTTGAAATTGGTATTGATAAGGAGAATATCAGAATTTTAATTCTAGTATTCTCCTTTTCTTTTTTTACAATGAAGGCAGAGTGATTAACCGCATAAAACAATAAATCATTGTAGTATTGCCTTCCTAAGTACACAGTAAATTAAATTTTGTCTGAATTTGGCTAGTTTATTTTGGAATTATTCAAGGCAGAAATCAAAGAGATTCTAACGAAGTATAATTTCAAAAGAACTATTCAAAACTGACAAGATTTATTTTCCAGTGTACTAAGGCTTTTGCTCATAAATAATAAAGTTAGGAGCTAAATTGACATTCCCAGGATGCATCAGGACTGTAAAGAATGCAATATTTACATCGTTGTTGATGCCTTGGAAAATAGTTTCTCCATTCATGTCTAAATCAGTATTGTTGTAGGCGTCTTTATAGATATAATTTGGAGTTGCAGTTGTATTTTCAGGGGCTAGTAATACTTCAAAGAAAATTGCATTTGGAGTATTATCAGGTCCTTGGAAAACGATTTTGTCAGTTCCAATGCTTCCACCCCAAAGCGCTTTTTTACCATTAGGCAATTCAACCAAAGCATCTTGACCGAAAGTTTCAATCGTGTTAAAGTCTGATTCAGTAGGAACTCCTTCAATAAATGTTAATGCATTTTTAGTTGTTACGCCTAAATGATTTCTGTGCTTTACACTCACTCGGTAATTACCTTCAGGTGCATTTAGCTTTACATCAGAAACTCCATCTGTATCAACAATATCTCCATCTCTTTGCAAAAGTGCAGAGCTCGTAGTTCTTAAATTGTTTGAAGCATCATCGTGTAATTCTATCAGTACCCAATCAATGATTCCGTTGTTGCCACTGATGTCTAGTAAATTTTTATCAATGGTTTCTCCACCGCCACTGCCAGCATGGTTAAACCCTGGTAGAGCTGTAAATGGCTCTTCTAGAGGTATAACGTTTTTTGTACGCAAATCATCTTTCATTAATCCATCATCAGAATAAGCACTTTGTAAATAAATATTTGCTTTTAAAAAAAGTTCGGTAGTATTGTCTGCCGACCATACTATATTTTCTGGTGTTAAAAATGGTTGGATATCATATCCTTGGAAACTACATTGAGATTCAGGCGTTGTAAATCCTCCATCGTTGCAAATATAATTTCCTTGACAATCCAATAAGGCACTGCCTAAATCCGCAATGAAAATTACTGATCCATCCTCTAAGGTGCAACTGCTTGTTGCATTTACATAAATTACTTCTTGACCATTTATTACAAAAGAATAGATGGCATTGTAAAAGCAATCATCAATGTAAGATTGAAGGAAAGGCAGTTCCGAAACATTTTCTACACCACAAAAACCAGGACCCGCTCCACATACGCCTTCATAAGCAACTTCTACACCTTCGCAAGCAGCATAACATTCATTGGAATAGGTGAAACCATCGACCCCACAAACAGGAGCATATTCAGTGGTGCAAATGCACTCTGGTTCTTTGTATTGCCAGATAATGTTGCTAGGTATAACATAAGGGTTTACATCTATTCCTATAAAACTACATTGAGATTCAATTGTTGTAAATCCACCAACATTGCAAATATAGTTTCCTTCACAATCATATAGTATGTTTCCTAAATCTTCTATTACTGAAACCAAGCCACCTGGGTGTTCACAAATTCCATCGGAAACTACATAAACATATTCAGTTCCATCAATTACAAAAGAATAGATAGCTTCATAGTTACAGTTATCAAGATAAGGTTGCAAAAATGGGACACTGTACACATCAGTTATACCACAAATGGCATTTGTACCATTGTCGTATGGATTTAATTCTTTGCAACAAGTATAGCTTTCACCGCCACACTCGGTAACCGTTAAGCAAACATTATATGGATCTGCTGTAGTATTGTTTTCTTCAAATAAAAATGAAATGCCAGATGGGTCTGCAACAGTAGTTATATTTCCATTTCCAAAATCCCATTCCCATCCACAAATATTGTCAGTAAAGATATTATCAGTGAAATTATAAATACCATAAAATGAAGGAGGGTTAGCATTGGTGCCTATGGTTTCTACTAACTCCCACGAAAAATCACAAGCAATATTTGTACACTCTTCTTCAACAATTACTTGATAATATAAATATTCAGTTGTCTGACCAATTGTTGTAAACAATTTTAATTGATAAATAGTACTTTCTGTTGGAGAGGCAATTGGGTTAGGGCAACTTATACAACTTAAAGAGCTGTTTGGCGTCCAAGTATAAATAGTATTCCCTAAAAATCCATCCTGACCAATTTCTATTGAACTTCCATTGCATATTGTAAAAGATTCAGTTAAGCCAACACAACTAGCACTAAATCCATTTTCATATTGCCAAATGTTTTGAATGTGTGTAGTTGGTCCTGTACAGAAATCTTCGGGCAAAACTTCTCCCCACAAACAAAGGGTATTTCCATTACAATCGTATAAAATATCTGGATAGTCCCAAGCATTGCAATCAGATAAGCCATCAAATAAAACGGCTGTATTGCCCTCATAAGTTACTAAGTCAACTTTTTCTAAGCAACCAGAAGTTTCATTGGCTATCAAATCCATCACCCATTTCTTGTTGGCCAATTCTTCACAGCTACAAGTACTAGCGCAAGGACCATCTGTCCAAGAAACACCAGCACAATTGGCAACGCAAGCATTGCTATAGGTGTTGCCGTCAGAACCACAAACGGGCGCATATTCTGCCGTGCAAATACAGTTATTTGCACAAGACCAAATTTGACTAATCAAAGTACTATTTTCAATTCCAGGTAATGCTTCACAAGTACTACCTATAAAACCTCCGATGGTACAAAGAACGCCACCCTCAGTATCATAAACAATTGTTTGATAATCAGCACAATTATTAGGCTGTTGAGGACTCAAAATGAAAATACCTTGATCATTATAACAATGATATTCAAGACTTTGATTGCAATCACAGGATTGATTGTCTATTAAGTTTTGAACCCATGTTAAATTTTCTGGGTTTTGAATATTACAACCTTCAGTTTGTGCATTTAATACAATACAGTAAGAAAAAAATGCGATTACCAGAAAAAATATTCTAGTTGTCTTCATGTTTTTAGTTTTAGATAGACTAAAGCAGACTTTTGCTCTGCTTGCTTGACACAATTAATATGTTGTTGGTAAATGTTATATGTATTTATCAACAAGTTAAATAGTAATGTAAAAATGAGGGAAGTAGCGAATATTTGTGGGATGTAAAAATCAAAAGAAATATCTGATAAATATATTTCTCTGCTTACAGTTTGATTGCAAATATAGTGTATACTTAAGTTAAAATCCAGTTATTTTGAAGAATTTCT
>JAHDGP010000123.1 GCA_020627525.1 Bacteroidota bacterium | reverse complement strand
GTTTTTATGCTTTCTTATCAATTTGCGAGTGGTTTGCGCTTTGGTTATGCTTTTGAATATTCATTTTTCTCTGATATTAGCAGATACTCTTCCTCACACGAAATTATGATTGGTTATGACATTGCTAATTTTGTAAGTAGAAACAATAATAAAGTATTGAATCCTAGGTATTTTTAGGATTTTATAAATAAAATAAAACTTCTATTAGAGGCTTTGGATTTTCCAAAGCCTCTTTTTTTGTTTGCAAAATCAGTTCATTGAAATTTATTAAAAATAAGGAGACTTAAAACCCTTTTTTGAGCCGAATTATTGCATTAATAACAGCCATTTTATCATAATTAAATAGCATTCTAATTTGTATCTACTTGTTAACCATTACTTGATATATTGTTAAGAAAGTTTGGATAGAAAAATCCTGCTTGGTATATTACATATGGAAACCTATTTATTTATGTATTTAATTAGTATTTTATGAAAAAGAAATTTAACTATTTATTATTTTTCATTTTAATGTTTTCTTGTTCAATTGTATATGGACAAAAGCAAATAAGTGGCTCTGTTTCAGACGATTCAGGCGCTCCTTTGTCTTTTGTGAATATCGTTGAGAAAGGAACAACAAATGGAGTTATTACCGATGAAAACGGTAATTTTACCTTAGATGTCGCTAATGTTCCTACTGTCATTATTTTGAGCTTTGTTGGTTATGCAACGCAAGAAATAGATGTTGACAAAGGATCAAGTGATTTGAATTTCACTATGTCAGAGGGTGTTGGGCTTCAAGAGATTGAAATTACTGGTTTTAGAACTGTAAGATCATCGACAAGCACCCCACTACCTATTGATATGATTTCTTCTAAGGAATTGACTGCAACAGGTCAAAATTCGTTTGATAAGGCATTGACCTATAAGATTCCTTCATTTAACTCAGTGAATACACCTGTAAATGATGCAACATCTTTATTAGATCCTTATGAAATCAGAAATATGGGACCTTCTCGTACGTTGATTTTGATCAATGGTAAAAGAAAAAATACCAGTGCATTATTGTATACTCAAACTTCTCCAGGTCGTGGTGAAACAGGGGCAGATATTTCTGCAATTCCTCAAGATGCAATTGAAAGAGTAGAGATTTTGAGAGATGGTGCATCTGCTCAATATGGTTCTGATGCGATTGCTGGGGTAATGAACATTATCCTTAAAAAAGATGCTAGAAATGGTAGTGTTACTTTCAATGGTGGAATCACTGCTGAAGGAGATGGCGAAACTTATGGTATTGCTTTAAACAATGGAGCAAAACTTGGTAAAAAAGGTTATGCAAACTATACAGTTGATTTATCTAAAAGAGAACAAGCGAACCGTCCAGGTGTTGTAGATGCTGAAGGTGAAGCAAGAGATTTTAGATTAGAATCCACTGAAGAAGCTTATCAGGCAATACTTCCTGTTGTTGAAGAATTTTTATCTCGTAAACCAGATGCTGGAAACATCAACGGTTCACCAGAAACAACAGCAGCTAAATTTGCTGTAAATGCGGGTATTCCTGTTTCTGAAAATTCTGAATTTTATGCAAATGGTGCTTATGTATATAAGAAAGTAAACAGTTTTGCAAATTACAGAACGCCATATTGGAGAACATTAGATGATTTTCCATACTTAGCAGATTTCTTCCCTGCTCCTGGTACTCCTGGAGGTTATGACGGATATGTTCCTACTTTTGATGGAGACTTAAATGACTTCAACGGAACTGTTGGTTTTAGAAATACTAGAAACGGATGGATTTCTGATGCGAGTTTTACAATTGGTGGAAATGAACAAACTTATTTAGTTAGAAATTCTCACAACAGAAACCTTACTACAACAGGAGTTGATGAAGATGGCAACCCTATCTATAAATATCGTGAAAACAGCCCACTTGTATTTGATGTTGGTGGAACTAGATTTTCTCACATCGTAGGAAATATTGATATTACAAGACGTTTGTCAGATAAGATTGGTATTGCATTTGGTTCTGAGTTTAGGAGTGAAACGTTTACTATTATAGAAGGTACAGAATCTTCTTATGAAGACGGTGGACCAGATTCATTCTCTGGAAATGATCCTAGAAACTCTGGTAAATTTAACCGTTACAATTTTGGTGGATATGCGGATATAGCTGTTGATATAACAGAAGATTTTTTGGTGAATGGTACAGTGCGTTTAGAAGACTACAGTGATTTTGGTAGTGCATTCGTTTGGAAAGCAAGTTCTCGTTATAATATCGGTGATATGACAACGGTTAGAGCTTCTATTTCAACAGGATTTAGAGCGCCTTTATTGCACCAAATTTATACGCAAAAAGCACAATACAGTTTTGTGCCTGGTCAAGGAATTCAAGTTGGTGGTTTGATTAACAACGTTTCAAGAGAGGCGAGATTATTAGATTTACCAGAATTGAAAGCTGAAAAATCTACCAACCTTACGGTTGGTTTAGGATTGAAACCAAACAGAAACTTAAGCTTTACAGTAGATTATTACAACATTGCAGTAGAGGACAGAATTATTTTGAGTTCTGAAATCGGTGGAACGGAAGCTGGTAATACAAAACTTGACGAAATTCTTACGGAAAACAATCTTTCTGATTTGAGTTTCTTTGTAAATGCACTTGATACAAGAACATCAGGTATTGATTTTGTTGCAAACTACAGAGGCTTGAAAATTGGCTCTATTGGTACAGTAGGGGTTAACTTATCAGGAAACTACACACTTCAAAATGAAAGAGATGGAGATGTGAAAAATCCTGCTCTGGTTGAAGAAGCTGGTCAGTCAGTTTCCAATCAAACACAAGAGGCATTGTTCTTTACTTCTCGTCCATTATACAAAGCTATCTTAGGTTTGGATTTCAGTATTGGCAAAGTAGCATTTTCTTTGAATAATACATTGTTTGGTCCAACTACATTTAGACAACAAGGTTTAGATCAAGGTTTGTACACTGAATTTAAACCAAAATTAGTGACAGACTTAGGAGCAAGTTTTGCTTTAACTGACATTATTACTATTTCAGGAAATGTAAACAACCTTTTGAATGTTTTACCTGAATGGGAATTCAAAAAAGACGATGGAGCTACTGATGTTGATTTAAACAATGAAGCTTATTTGAAAAATCAATCTAACTTAATCACTTTCAACCAACGTTATTCTCAAATGACTTACGATGGTTACCACTTTAGTCAATTAGGAACTCTTTTTAACGTTTCATTGAATGTTAAATTGAAGTAATAGCTATTATATACTAAATTTCGAAGAAATTTAGTTTGAGCGGATTTCAATAGGAATACTGTTGAAATCCGCTTTTTTTATTTTCATTGAATTACTTGATTACTTTTATTCAAGTACTTAGTTTTGCCAAATGGATTTAATCAAGGCAATTCAAGTAAAAGATTTAACAGAAATAATTGACATTGAAATTATTGGTGATGAAACAGCAATTATAGAAGGAATCAATGAAATTCACAAAGTCAGAAAAAACGATTTGACATTTGTTGATCACCCAAAATATTATGACAAAGTAATTGCATCAGAGGCTTCCATCATTTTAATAAATAAAAAAGAAGTCGAAAATCCAGAAAACAAAGTCTTATTGTTTTCAGATGATCCATTTGCAGATTACAATAAATTGGTATTGTATTTCAGTCCAAAACATCTGCCTTCACAGAGCATAAGCAATGCCGATATTGATCCTTCAAACCTAATTTACCCAAACACTTTTATCGGTCCAGATGTGAAAATCGGAAAAAACTGTATCATTTATGCAAATGTCAGTATTTACAATAAGGTAGAAATAGGAAACAATGTGATCATTCATTCAAATACCACCATTGGTTCGGATGCTTTTTATTTTCAAAAACGAAAAGACGGATTTCACAAGCTAGAATCTTGCGGTTCGGTCATCATCGAAGACAATGTCGAACTAGGCTCTAATTGTACAATAGATCGTGGCGTATCGGGTGCAACCATCATCGGTAAGGGAAGTAAGTTGGACAACCAAATACATGTCGGTCATGGATGTGTACTGGGAGAGCGCTGCTTAATTGCCGCCCAAGTAGGAATTGCGGGCAAAACCAGAATAGGTAACGATGTTACTATATGGGGACAGGCAGGGCTTAACAAAGATCTTGATATAGGAGATGGAGCAACCATTTTAGCACAATCAGGCGTAGGAAAATCTATCGAGCCAGGAAAAACTGTTTTCGGAACCCCCTCTGCGGATGCTAGAACCAAAATGAGAGAACTGGCCCTGCTAAAACAATTACCACTTTTCTGGAAAAAAATCAGAAATCTATAACTTACTATCTTGTTTTAAGGCAGATGTTTTTTGTTTATTTTATTTTTTTTGTTCAAACTCTTGGAATATTCAAATATTTTTTGCAGAAGGTGCCTTCTTCCTATAGCAAGCTGGCGAGTACCTATCGAGTACCTTTTTATTTGCAATAAACCACCAAATTTTAAGAAGGTTCTAAGCTTCACCTATTCATTTACTGCAAATACTTTGGTATATTTGTAGATTGTGGATGTTGATTAAATAAATGTGCCAAAGTTGTTAGGTCAAATTGTTGTATTTATTGAAATTTTCGTTCTTTTTAGTAGTAGTTAAAAAATAAGTAACAGATTTGATCGCATTGGTCAGAACGAAATAGATTTTTTGATTCATATAATCAAAAGAGGAAGCTGATCTGACAAATGATGTGTAAGTGTATAAAGAATTAGTACATTCTAAATCAGAAAGTTATTCTTTGACTATTTACTTAATGAGATTTTATTTTGAAGTTCTCCTAATTAACAAACTAGATTTATGAGAAAGAGTGCGCTGTCATTTGCATTGCTTTTATCGCTATATGTTTTTTTGCAAAACAATGCTATTTGCCAACAAAATTTTGTTCCAAATAATAGTTTTGAAGATTTTACTATATGCCCAGCTATAACAGGACAAATTTCTAATTCTGATGGATGGTATTCTCCATCGCAAGGGACTCCTGACTATTTTAATGAATGTGCTGCAACCGGTTCTGATGTTGATGTTCCAAATAACATTTATGGACAACAAATTGCCAATTCTGGTGAAGCCTACGCAGGTATATTGGTCTATAGCGAAGAAGATAAAAGAGAATATCTTTCAAGGCAAATGAATGATGTTATGGAAATTGGCAAAACCTATTGTGTTGATTTCAAAGTTAGTTTGGCGGATAATCCGAGTTTTGGATTTTATGGTATTGAAAATATAGGAATAGACTTTTCAGCGAATCCGCCAAACTTTGGTGGTGATCAAGTAATTAATAGAAACCCAGAGGTGCTTTACAATAATGGAATTATTGATGAAAGAAACTTATGGACAACCATTACTGGAACATTCGTTGCTGATCAGCCTTACGAGTTTTTTACAATTGGAAATTTTTATGATAATGAAGCTACCAATGGAGGAGGGGTTGACCCTGGAACCAATGATACACTAGATGTTTATTATTATATTGATGATGTAAATATTTATGAAATACCAGAAGATTTGGTTAGTATTGAAAATCAGACCGTTTGTGAAAATGAATTGATTTCACTGAGCTCTACTTTCCTGAACAATGCAAATTATATCTGGTATACCGCAAATGATCCTACTAATATTTTAAGTACAGGTTCTTCTTTAAGCGTTTTAGCCGAAAAATCAGCTACTTATATTGTTGAAGCAAGAATTGGCGATTGTATTATTACCGATAATGTAGTTATAAATGTTGTACCTGTTCCAAATATAAATTTTATTACAGAAAACGCTTGTGTTGGATCTACCACTCAATTTATTGATGTTTCGTCAAATGTTTTATCAGGAGCAACTTATGAATGGGATGTTTTTAATGATGGATTTGTTGAATCTACTTCAGCAGGTGGTTTGTCATTTACTTTTCCAGGCGAGGGTACTTACAATGTTGCCTTAACTATTTATAATTCTGATGAATGTTTTTCTACCGAAGTTCTTTCTGTCGAAATAACACCAGATTGTGATCCTTGTGAAGACCCATTTAACTTTGTTCCCAATGGGAATATTGAAAGCTTTGAAAATTGCCCAATAGATTTACAAGTAGGTATGACTGGCGTTTTGAATTGGTTCCAAACAACAGCCGAAACCTCAGACTTTTTCCACTCTTGTTTTGATGGAAGTAATCCCAATGACAACTTAGATGTTCCAACCAATACTTTTGGATCACAAGATGCACTTTCTGGAAATGGTTACTTAGGATTTTTTGCTTATAGAAGCCTTGAAGAATCCAGAGAGTATGCGAGTGTCAAATTAGAAGAGCCTTTAGATCCTGACAAAGCTTATTGTGTAAGCTTTAATGTGAGTTTGTCAGATCGTTCTCAATACGGTGTAGCGGAAATCGGTGCATATTTTTCGGATAACAATATTTCAACATTAGTAGAAGGTCCACTTCCATTTACTCCACAAGTAGAAAACACTTCAGGTGTTTTATTAGATAAACAAGAATGGTTTAAAATAGATGGTATTTATGAACCAAACTCTGCAGTTGAATGGTTGACTATTGGAAATTTTTATGATGATAATAATTCAACAATCCAGCAATCTTTTGAAGGAAATGACTTGATTGTTTCTGCTTATTATTATTTGGATGATGTATTTGTAACTGAAGTACCCAAGCTGCAATTGGTAGACACAGTTGGTTGTGTTGGAAATCCGTTTCAAATTACAGCGCCAGAAGGCTTTTGTTCTTACGAATGGTATCTTTTAGGTGGACCTATTTTGAGTAATACACAAGATTTAAGTTGGGAGCCGCCATCTCCAGGTACATACCAATTGGCATTAGAAGTTTCTAAAGAGTCTTGCTCTCAAGTAAAAACCTTTGAGGTAATTGTGAATCCTCAGCCTACTGCTGATTTCTCGGTTGAATCAGGTTGTTTTAATGAAGTAATAACATTTATAAATTTATCAGATGGTACAGTTCCAGGTACAACTTACGAATGGGATTTTGATTCAGATGGACAAACTGACAAAGTAACAAATGGCTCAACAGGTTATGTTTACAATAGCCCTGGTCTAAAGACAGTGACATTAAGGGTTGTAAATCCAAGTGGCTGCTTTGATGAGTTTCAACAATTGGTAGTTGTAGAAGCCGTTTGTGATCCTTGTAATCCATCTTCTTATATAATAAATTCTGGTTTTGAATTTCAATCAGCCTGCCCAAGCGAATTAGGGCAGATTGACTTTGCTACTTCTTGGTTTTCGCCAACTCCAACATCTGCCGACCTTTTCAACGTTTGTGCGCAAAATGGAGATACAGATGTCCCTAACAATATTTATGGAAATAGTATTGAAGCTTTTGATGGAAATGGATATGCTGGTATAGTAGCTTACGTAAATGGTAGCAATAATAAAACATTGCTGGAAACACAATTGGCTGCTCCTTTGGTTGTCGGTCAACAGTATTGTGTTGGGTTTAAGGTGCGTTTAGCCCCAACCAGCGGATTTGCCATTGACAATATTGGTGCCTATTTTTCTGAAGATGAATATGAAGTGGGTGGACCACAAGTAACGCCACAAGTAGGCAATGAGCCGTTTAATATTTTGACGCAGCCAGGTTGGAGAGAAATTTCTGATACTTTCACTGCTGATGCGCCTTACGAATATTTAACATTGGGTAATTTTTATCAAATAGGTAATACACTTCTAAATGCAAATGATATTGGAGTGGGAGACACTGCTTATTATTATATAGACGATGTTGCTATTGCACCAGTTGACTTAGATATTGAAGGTCCTGAACAGGCTTGTGCAGGTGATATAATCTCAATAACGGCAAGCACTAACTTATGTGAACACTCTTGGGTGATTGAAGGTTCTAACGAAGTGATCTCTAATGGAACCAACCTTTTGACCATCGCAGATACGACAACAACTTATGTGTACATTGGCAGTAATTCTGCTTGTGACTCAATTAAACTTTCGTGGACAGTTGAAGTGAATAATTCGCCTAATTTAGGCGGGGATGTTTCTCTTTGTGGAGGGAATTCAGTTCAACTAAATGACTTTACAGGTGGAGCAATCTCATACAGTTGGACACCGAGTACTGGGTTGAATAATGATTCTATTAGAAACCCAGTAGCTACTCCGTTAGAGACGACTACGTATATTTTGAATGTTCAATACCCAACAATAACAGGTTGTAATACATCAGACACAATAACTGTATTTGTATCTGATGTAGATGTAGAGGTTAGTGACGATCAAGTATTGTGTGATGGAGAAGGAGTGTCTTTATTAGCAATTGGAGCAGATGTGTTTACTTGGGTTCCTGCTACTGGATTGAGTAATTCAAATATTCACAATCCTATAGCAAGTCCTTTGGTTACGACGACTTATCTTGTGACTGGAACAGATACTTTGACGAATTGTTCAGATACGGCAAGCGTTACTATTTTTGTAAATAATTGCGATACGGGCGGACCGAATTGGCAAGATGATTTTGGAAACGATGTAACAGATATATGTGATACAACGGTAATTGATGGAAGAATAAGTATTGCAATGCCTAATTTGTTTGATCCAGACATAGCGGCAGGCGATGAGGATTTGGTTTTAATATCAAATGTAATCGGTCCCTTAACTGGGCAATTTAATGTGAGTTTGGATTCTGCCATATTTGTCCCAGCTCCAGGCTTTACAGGGACAGAAGATGTTTATGTGGTAGCTTGTGATACTGCTGCACCTATCGAATGTGATACGCTGCATTTATGCTTGTCTGTTTTTGGTGCTGAAAATACGCCGCCAGTCTTTGGAGCAGATGAATTATGTTTGGCTGCATTTAATGATGATGTGTTCATAGAATGTTTGAGTATTTCAGATAATCAAACAACAGCGGCAAATATGAGTTATACAGTTATTCCTTCACAGCCATTCAATGGAGATGCAATTTTTGTTGATGGCAACGGATGTTTAAATTATGAACCAAATAGCAATTATACGGGTAATGAAGACAGTGCTTCTATAATAGCCTGCGATGTAGAGGGACTTTGTGATACAATGATAGTAAGATTTTTGTCGATTGAACCGAACGTTCCTCCTACAATTCCAAATCAAACATTCAGTGTTTTTCAAGGGCAATCATTCCCGTTCTGTTTAAGTATTTCTGATCCAAATGGAAATTCTTTCTGGGGAGAAGTACACACAACTGCAATTGATAGTGGTCCAGCAAATGGAACATTAGATATCACCAGTGATTCCTGTATGATTTATACCCCTGCAATTAACTTTACTGGAACAGATGAAATTACTTTCCTTGTTTGCGATGACGGTTTGGATATAATTAACTATGATGGAATTTGTAGTAATGTTTCAGGTATTAATTTAGGAACCCCAGCTTGTGAAGAGGTTACTATTAATTTTACAGTTGATGATGGATTGGTATTAGAAGATGATTCTGATACTTTTGAAGATGGTTTTGGATGTACTTTTAATTTATTAGAAAATGATATGCCACAAATAGTGGATTCAGTTTACATTTCAAGTGGACCTAGTTTTGGAAATGCTTCCATTGTAGATTCTCAAAATGGTATTGTTGAGTATACACCAATCATTGGTTATGTTGGTACAGACTCATTGGTTTATACTGCCTGCATTACAGGCTTAGGTTGTGAATCAGCTGTTTTTTATATAAATGTAGTAAATGAATTGGAAGCAATTGATGATGAGATAACAACTGAAACAAATACAGTAACAAATATTGCAGTTTTGTTTAATGATAAATATTTACCAATTCAAGACCTACTTCTTGAGTTCATAGATTCAACTGAAAATGGAACAATAGAGTGGGAGTCCACTGGAAATGTAATTTATACTCCAAACAATAATTTCTCAGGAATTGATATGTTTGAATATCAAATTGAATATCCATCAGTCGGTTGTAACAATGCTGGAATTGTTTCTACTGCTGTAGTAACTATTTTTGTGGAAGGAGATGTTATTACGAATCCTAACGGTCCTGAAGCAAATGATGACAACGAAACCACAACATAGGGAGAAACAATATTGATAATGGTGATTGATAATGATGTTGACAATGCCGGTGGAGGTTTGATAATAAAGAATTTATCGGAATCTGAAAATGCTGTTGTTTCCATAATTGACAATCAAATATCCTATAACCCAAATTCTAATTTTATAGGAACGGACAGCATTACATATACTGTTTGCGATGTTAACGGATTTCAATCTACCGCAACTGTTTATATAACAGTTCTAGAATCTGATTGTACTTTGAATAATATAATGGGTGGTATTTCACCGAATAATGACAATAAAAATGATTTCTTTAGAATTCCAGCATTGAATTGTGGATCAGAATTCCGTCGCAATATGATAACAATCTACAATAGATGGGGAAATATTGTTTATCAAAGATTATGGTTCTGATAGTGAATGGTGGAACGGAACATGGCAAAACAATGGGGAGGAACTGCCGGTTGGAACGTACTTCTATGTCATTGAAATTGATGATATGGATAAGAAAGATTATCCAAGAGGAGCCATTGAATTATTTAGATAGCACAAAAAATAATGTTCTTGATTACTTTGTCTAAGTAATTTTAAATTAACAAATTTTAGAAAACGGATGTAAACAAAATAATTGTTTACATCCGTTTTTTTATTAGAATAGAAAGAATAGTTCTTTAAGGAATTTAGGATAATAATAATTTAAATATATATAATGTCGTATAACAACTTTCATCTTCTACAATAAAAAAAAGAGGAACACCTTTTGGATGTTCCTCTTATATTCGTTTATCAAA
>JAHDGP010000122.1 GCA_020627525.1 Bacteroidota bacterium | reverse complement strand
TACCAATTTCCAAAGCTCAAGGACAAGCACTCAGACAATTAATTATTGAAAATGATTGTAAGCAAATAGTTGAATTTGGAACATCATTTGGGATCTCAACCATTTATTTAGCTGATGCTGCTCGTCAAACTGATGGCAAGGTTATCACAACAGAATTGTTGGAAAACAAAGCGTTAAGAGCAAAACAGAATATTGAAAATGCAGGATTGAGTGATTTTGTAGATTTTAAAATTGGTGATGCAATGAAAACGCTTAAAGGGCATTCAAGTCCCATTGATTTTTTATTCCTTGATGGATGGAAAAATTTGTATTTACCTCTTTTTAAAATGCTGGAACCACAATTTCATGCTGGTACTTTGATTTACGCAGACAACACTGACATGGCAGATACCCAAATTTATTGCAATTACGTTATGCAAAAAAGGGAGACATTTTCTTCTCAATCGGTTCATAACGGAAAAGCAATTCTGACAACAATTACTTAGTAGCAAATTTTTTAGTTAATAAAAAAGGAGAGTCTACAAAACAGACTCTCCTTACGATTTGATAGCTAATAATTTACCAATGTTTAGTTATTTCCTTTACCCTTACCTTTATTCTTTCCTTTTCCTTCATTTTTATCTTTGTCCTTCTTTCCATCTTTAGAATTACCTTTGTCACCTTTGCCGTTTTTCCCTTTTGTGTTTCCCTTATCTCCACTGTCTTTAGTATCTCCAGAATCTCCTTCGTCGCCAGTATCTTTTGAATCACCTGTGTCTTTAGAATCGCCAGTATCTTTTGAATCACCTGTGTCTTTAGAATCGCCTTTATCCTTTGTATCTCCCTTTCCGCCTTTCCATTCTTCACAATTTTCAGCCAAAGCCGCAATTTCTGCTTCGTGGGTCTCCTTCATAGCTTGAGCCTCAGAATCAAAAGATTCAATCTCTGCCTCTAGTTCAGCATCTCGCGTCTCTTTGGCTTCTAATTTCTCCTCTTCAGTTTCCGCATTTTTCATAGCCTCAACAAAGGCCTCCTGGATACTCTTCTTAGTATTTTTATGCGTTTCTCTCGCTTCTTTCTTCTCTTCTTTATATTCTTCTTTAACTGTCTTTATCTCTAAAACACAATCAGATTGAGCATTTATATGCTGTGTATAAACTACACATGTAAACACCATTAATAAAGTGAAAATCTTTTTCATTTTTGTAAAATATTATATTTAATAAATTTATACTCCGTTTGTTATGGTCAATCTAAATTTGACCAAGCCTTACCATAGACTAAGCAATAAATGCTAAGTCAAACCATTTAATTTATGGGCGCAATCAACAGTCTCTCATACAATTACAAGAAACTGATATTAATTAGTATAGTGACAACAAACAATAAAAAAGTTACAAAATGAGAGTATAAAATTACTTCAAACCTTTAACGTTACGAATATGGTTGTATTGAAAGCTTTGTGAACCTCTGTGTCCTTGGTGGTATTATTTTAAAACCCTAATGTCAAAAAAATTTACAGAGATTTCAATGATTTATCCATCCAATCAAACCCCTTTCCTCTGGTAAATTTAATATTTCTATTAGGGATACTATTGGGATCATCAAAAGTTTCCAAAACTTCCGAAACACTGTCTTCTCTTAAAATATGAATTATTGGAAAAGGAGCACGATTGGTAAAATTAGCAGGATCATTTTTTTCCTCACCAGCAAATTGATATTCAGGATGAAAACTTGCTAACTGATAAACACCTTCATAATCTAAATCAGCAAGTAATGTTTCTGCTAGTTCAAGTGCATTTAAATATTCTTGGAAATCTGAAAAAGCATTCGTGAAAACAATCAATGTTGTATCAATTTGTTTTGAATCAATTTGATCTAACCTTAAAAATTCCTCATTAACAGCAGTAAGGCAATCCTCCACCTTTTCCGAATCGACCACCTTGTAATGAATACGATCTTCAATATATACCTTAGCAGCAAATGGGCAAAAATTATGTTTTACAACATAATTTTCAACCCATTTTTTAATTTCATTTATGATCATTCTATTTCTAAAAATTTATAATTTCATAAATTTAACCATTTCAACTTTATTTCTGAAAATTGCTCTGACAAAATAAATTCCAGCATTAAAATCACCTATTTCCGAAGCTATGTTATTGTCTCCTTGTTCAAAATCAGTTACAAAAGTTTTAACTACCTTTCCTGAGTAATCCACTATTTCAATCAAAACATCATTTTCAAATTCAATTGCATTTATTGAAATATTAATTTCCGATTGAACAGGATTGGGAGAAACATTTAGGAATGTTTTCTCCGCCTTATTTTCAATTTTCAATACTTGGGAGATAACAGATTTATCTTGAAAAATATCTATTTCAGAAATACGGTAATAGTTAGTTCTCGAATTTATATGGTCGTCAATATAGTTGTAAGTTTTTGTTGTATTAGAATTTTTACCAGCATCTACAACTCCAATTTTTTCAAAATTTAATCCATCAAAAGATTTTTCGATCAAAAATTCCTTTGAGTTCGATTGCGAAGCTGTTGCCCATACTAGTTTATTGGCTTGTCCTAAATTTTCACCTTTAAAATATAACAATTCAATTCCAGTCGTTACACAGTCCAGCATTGAGACAGACTTGCTGTGAGCACAAGATTCATCATCTTTTAAAGCAACCGTAAAAGAATATCCTGTTCCATTCTCAAAACCTAATCCATCATTAAACTCATTTGCATTAAATGCAATTTCATTAAACTCAATTTGTTCTCCTGTAAGATCATTTGTAATTACATACCCATTCCCAGTATGATCACCAGTGATAATCATCAAAATTTGATAAGAATTTCTATCAGGGCTGCAAATCGTTGTAAGTTCAACTGATAAATTACACGCTTCAATACAACTGTCATATTCACAAGTAATTGATCCACAATTTGCCGCAGCATCATAATTACAAGCTTGCGGGTCCATACAACCAGCAATCGTTTCAATTGTTACACATTCACAAGTTACAGTATCAAATTCAGACAACTCTCCACGAGAACAGTCAGCATTACAATTTTCATAAATACAATTATCTAAACCTTCTAAAGAAGTTGGTGTATAGTTCACGGCACATGGATCGCTGCATTTGTATATTGCCTCCGTTTCGCAAGACAAGGCATCAATCGCTAACATTTTTGCACATTCAGGGTTTTCAACAGATGAAATTTCAAACGAAATTGGTGTTCCTTCTGCAAAAGGTCCCAAAACAACGCTTTTATCAATAACTGTATTTGTATTCGTATTTAGATCAAGCAAGTTAAATTGCTCATCGGATTCGCCTGCTGCAATTATTAGTACAGAAAACTCATTTGAATCATCACTGCAAAGTGTAACGATATCAGCATTAAATCCATCACAAACATTGTATCGACAAGTGCCATCTTCACAATTTGCAATAGGATTAAAATTGACTGCCTTTTCATCTGTACAACCATTTATATCATCAATAGGCTGACATTCACAATCTTCAAAATTCCACTCTGTCAATTGCCCTTGTGAACAATCTTCATTACAAGGACCATAAAGGCAGTAACCATCTAATGGTGAATCAACCGGATTGTAATTATATGCACAAGGATCATTGCAATAATCAACAACATCGATGTGGCAATCAGAAAAATATCCAGAGACATGCACAGTACAATCTGGGTCATTTAAGTTATAAACTGTAAAATCAATGGAATCAAAGTTATTTTCCCAACCAAACCAAGCAAAACCTGAAAAGTAAGTAATTTCACCAGAAATATTGTTTACATATGCCAATACACCATTCGAATCAGCATTGTTATCTGAAATCAAATAAATATAACTAGTAAGAAAAGTTCCATTAGCTAAATCAATCATTTGAACATCACATTCTAAACTATAAAAATCAACTGAAAAATCTGAACAACTTTCGTCTATTACCTGACAGTAAGTTTTTGTCAAGTTAAAAATCATAAATAAAGCAAAAGCTATTTTCAGGTATTTAAGGTATTTTCTCATTGTTCTATATTTTAAAATCTATTAGAATCTCAACCACTGGTTAACAAAATATTAAGATAATTAATGAATTGGGAAATATTCTACAAATACAATGAAAATTATTTAAAATGCAAGTTTGAATTTCAAAAAAACCACTCGCCAAACTACTCGCCAGCTTGCTATAGGAAGAAGGCACCTTCTGCAAAAATTATTTTTATTTTCCAATAATTCTTTCAAAAAAAATTTAAAATAATCAGAATCAGCAACTCAGAAGGTTCAATTTAGACAAATCTTTCCTCCCACTCAGCACTGGGAAGCCGGCACTCTTGCTTACCTAGTTTTTTTCGGTTTCGGGCTAGGAAATCATAGAAGTTGAACCACTTGCCAAACTACTCGCCAGCTTGCTATAGGAAGAAGGCACCTTCTGCAAAAATTATTTTTATTTTCCAATAATTCTTTCAAAAAAAATTTAAAATAATCAGAATCAGCAACTCAGAAGGTTCAATTTAGACAAATCTTTCCTCCCACTCCGCACTGGGAAGCCGGCACTCTTGCTTGCCTAGTTTTTTTCGGTTTCGGGCTACGAAATCATAGAGGTTGTCACGCATTGATTGTGGGATAAAAGTAGCGAGAGTGGCGAAGTGTTTGTATTCTTCGAGTTCTTTTGCAATGGCAAGAACAGCGGTGGATTTTGAGTATAATTTTCCGTTTTTTATCAAAAAAATAGAATCAGCATTCACTTCTTCGCCGTGAAAATTTGAAAGGTAGCGATCAGATTTAGTGCTACTCAAATGACAAAACTTAAATTTCTTTTCTTTATCAGCATCAAAAACATAATTGATAAAGGTGTTACAAACCTTGCATTCACCATCAAAAAAAAATAATAGGCTTATCGTGTATAGTGAGATTGTTTCCCATTTTGATTAGGTTATAATTTTATCAAGCATAATTTAACCTTTCTATTGGCTCTGAAATTTCTCCGTCCAATTCTTTTTCAACTACAAGCCACTATTTGGTTACTCATTCAACTTTGGTTTACTACTTAATAAACATCCACCAAAAAAGAATAGTTTATTCCTCTTTCTTTTCTTTCGGTTTGTAAATATACTTGTATTGTTGCTGTTGACGCTGCTGTTGCTGTTTTAAGTTTTCAAATTCTTGATCAATGTTAGATTTCGGTGCAGGATCATCATAAGATAGTTCAGGGTCTTTTTTCACCCAAAACGGTTCTTCAATGATTACGTTTGGCTCAGGTTCTTCATTCCATACTTTCTTTTTAGGCAACTCTACTTTTCTATAAATATAAGCTGCGAAAACTCCTGCTATCGCACCAAATAAGTGCCCCTCCCAAGAAACGCCTTCTTGAATTGGGAAAACACCCCAAACCATTCCACCATACCAAAAAGCAACAAACAAAGAGAGTGCAATTGATCGAATATCTTTTCTAAATACTCCACTAAAAAATATGAAAAAAGCTAGTCCATAAACCACCCCACTTGCTCCGATATGCCAATTTTGTCTTGCGAATAACCAAACCAATGCACCAGATCCAAACCAAATGATGGGAATTACTTTTAAGATTACTTTTCTGTAGGATAAAAACCCAATCCAACCGAGGATAATTAGGGGCACACTGTTATTGAATACGTGTGCAAAATCACCAAACAATTTAAAACCTTCACCTGAGGCATCTCCATGAATCAAGGGATAGGTTAAAATACCAATTAGTCCCTGGACAGTACGTGGTAAAACGCCGTATTCGACTAAACTAATCGGAAGAATGAAGTCAATTATTTTTATCACCCACAATAAGCCTACAAACATTATAGGTATTTTGAAGCTATTTAACAGGCTGATGCGCTCTTTACTCATATTGATTGATTAATGTTTATCAATATTAAAATATTTTCCAAAACTAATATTAGAATCGGCTAAAAAATCATACTCACCTAAATAGGTAACGCTTGCATAAGCAAGTTGCTTGTGTATAAAGCATCAACACATTTTCTGATTATCTATACACAAGCACTTATTAAAATGAGTAATTCGTAAAATTGGTTCCACTTTTACCAATATAGAAATAAATATTAACGCTTTTTAGAATATTCTTATGTACTCATTTTGAAACCTACTTTCTGAATATTACCCAACATGTTTTTACTTAATTTATGATGAACATTGATTACTCGCTCTTGCTCAAATGTTGGCATTTGCGAATCGATTTCCAATGAGGCAACCATAGCACTCTCAATAAATTGCTTTAAAATATCATCCGTCAATGTATTTTTGGCAATGTCAGGATACAAAAATGACATTTGGCGTACGCCTTCAACATAATAATGAGCTTCGTTGTTTACAAACATTCTTCCCAACAAATAACCAGGATCTGCCATTCTCTTATACCTTAAAGAATCAGCCAAAAAATTATAGACTACAATTGCACCAAAAAAACCTCGTTTTGAATCTTCTACAATGTATGGACTTTTATGCAAAATGTGTTCATTGGGAAAAGTTACAATATTTGAATGCATTGAAAAAACAATAATATCTCCAGAAAATTTTATCTGGAATTCAAACTCACTGACATTTATAAAATCCACATCTACTGACTTATCAACTTCTTGAATGTTGTGATCAATTTCGTTGGCTAGATCAGCAGCAATTTTTTTCATTTTTCTAAATACCTCTTGTATATCTTTATATACTTTTTGCTTGGTGCAAGCCTTGAATTTTAACAGTTCAATTATTTCTCCAACCTTTTTACTGCTTACCACTGCATTACTTTCTGTTGTGCTCATTTTAATTTTTTACATTTAAGGAACAAATTTAATGAAAGATACCTGTTTTTTGAAGGATTTGTTTTGATCGTTCAAATTCAATTTTCGTTTAGTGTATAATTGCGGTGAGTATTGCACTTCAAAAAGCAGGATTTCGGATCTCCAACAAAGCTCATTTTGTTTAGCACGCCAGCTGAATAGCATCGCTGTTGGCTCAAAAATAGTTTTCGATGAGGGTAATCCATTCATTCTCTTTTTATACTGCTAATAGTACAGGGTTAAGAAATCATATAAAATAATTATTTAACATATAAATTGGAACAAAACTTGACAAATTACTGTATTTACAAGGGTATTTGTTAATTTTGAGTATGTCTGAAAAATAGGCATATGTGACCAATGACTTACTTTAACGTCTTCAAACATTAGGTAAGCATTAATTAGTAAAATTTATATATGGATTTAGGAAAAATGATGGGAATGTTTGGGGACATGAAGGAAAAAATGGAAGCCTCTAAGATGAAATTGGATTCTATTTTGGTGAATGGGGAAGCAGAAGGTGTTAAAGTTACCATGTCTGCTAGTAAAATAATAAAAGACATTGAAATTTCAGATAGTTTATACTCAGAAGGTGATAAGGAAAAGTTGCAAGATATGTTGCTTTCTGCAATTGGTAAAGCTGGACTTGCTGCCGATAATGTAGCTCATAGCGAAGCTTCTAGTATGGCTCAGAATGGTGATTTGGGTGGCATAATGGATATGTTTAAATAAAAAATATTATCACTGAAAGATTTGAAGATAGAAACAATGTTTTGTTTCATCCTCTATGAAGTGCTGTGTACACAAAAAAATTTTAGCATCGAATATTGGCTTGTTACAATCTTGATTCAGGAACATTACGATTAAGTGAGTAAAGTGGATTTATAATTAATCTACAAATATTGTTATTAAAAGCTCTTTGGTTAATTTCTAATATTTAAACCAAAGAGCTTATTTTTTTGCTGCTTGTTTTACCACAGATTTCACAAATTTTCACAGAATTAATCTCTTCCAAAACCTTTAAATCTCCTGCTTTTTTTTACCACAGATTTCACAAATTTTCACAGATTGGATTCATAAAATCCTTATACTACAATTTCAAACTGAGGTAACTCACCTGCTTTTTAACCACCGATTATTCTGATTCTCAATGAAAAAATTCTAATGCAACTCTAAATAATTTGCCACAATCAATTGTAGGAACAGAGTTGAAATCAAAGCATACTGACCAAAAGCCCATACCATTAACATTATGTATAATTTCTAGTCAATTCGATTAAAAGGTATAACTTTGTGTTTTTAGATCAAGATTAAAAAGTATGATTAAGATAAATATATACGTTCGCTTCGCCATTATCGCTATTTGTTTTCTGATAGGCATTGTTCAAACTTTTCAGACAAGTATTTTAAACTCACTACCGTTTTACCTAGTTGGAATATTTCTATTGATTGGCTATTTTCTTCTTGGGACGGTTACTTCTTCTGCGCAAATGCTTCAGGAAGGAAAATTTGAAGAAGCTGAGAAAAATTTAAAACTTACCGTAATGCCCGATTGGTTGTATACAAGTAATCGTGCTTATTTCTATCTAATGCAAGGTACAATAGCTTCGCAAAAGAAAGACAATGCAGCTATGGAAACTGCTTTCAATAAGGCGTTGAAAATAGGGTTGCCCTCTGACAATGAGACTGCTATGATTTATTTGCAACTAGCCAATGTTGCTGCAATGAAAAATAATTGGAATGGTGCACAAGCGCAATTCCGTCATTTGAAATCTTTGAAAGTAACAGAACCTCAGTTAAAAGCTCAAATCAAGCAATTTGAAAAAGCTTTACAACAACGTGGTCAAATGAAACATATGCACCAAGGTGGTGGGAAAAGAAGAAGGTATTAAATTTTATTTATTCTTCCTTTCATTCATCCTGTACAAGAAGTTGTTAACAGTTACAGCAGACGCCAAGCCATATTGATAAGATGTTTGTTTGTCTTTCGAGACTTTCTTACGTTTTTTCCCCTTAACTTTTGAAATCGAATTATTGAAATCTGCATTGGAAGAAAGCATTTGCATAAATCCATTTCTGTAATAGAAATAGTACCAAATATCCTTTCCCGTTTCAGGGTCTTGATTTTTTAAATATAAATGAAAATAATCACCTTTCCTCCGTGGCGCAAATTCAATAAAACCTTCTATGTTTCGGTTGACATATTCCTCTTTCATATAGCCAATTCCAAACTTGTTATCACAAATAAAAGAACTGTTAACATCATCCCAAACAAAATTGACATTCGCTAAAAGGAAGTTGTATAAAAAATCTTTTTCTGGTAAATCAAAGTAAGCATTTTGTGCCAAATTTATCATTGATGAATGAACCGATTCTTCTGGCAACAATTCGATTATGCCTCTTGCAAATCCTGGCGACAAATAATTGATCTCTTCATTTTCTGCAAGAATTTCTTTTAAATCAATTTTCATTATATCGAAAGACTTGTCATTGATCATAAAATCTAATCCCATAACTAACTCATTCAATTTGATGATACTGTCTTGCAAGTTATTTTCCAACTGCCCACCAACATCAACTTTTACAAAACCAAAATCTTTTCCTAAATTTAGTTTCCCTTCACAAATAACTTGCTGTGCCTCATTATCTCTAATAGCCATTACGTTACCAGGCTTTTGCTCTCCCTTTAATTTATTTTCATTCCCCACCCTATAAATTTGTTTCTCAGGATTGTAATCCATCAATCCATTTACACTAATTATTTCAAAGTCAGCTGAAGAATTTTTACCATTTATAAATGCAGCATAAGGTCTTAAATTTTCATAACTAAACAAACTTCCAAAATACAATTTCTCATCAAATTCTCCAGTAGGACTAGACAAATCTACTTTCAAATTATCAGGATTCACTTCAGCCAATAATTTAAACCAACCAGGTTGAATGTGTTTGGTATTCAAATTAATTCTCGCAAAACCATTGAATATCAAAAACTTTTTATTGGATGCCAAATAAACCTTGCCCTTATAATCTGTTTTCGAGTCCAATTTAAATCCTTGATCTTCGGCAATAAATGCTTTAGAATAGGTTCTTACAAACTCCTTTTGCTCCTCTAAACCTTTCTTCTTTCTTTTCTTTTCACTGTTTTTTGAAATATCATTTCCAACCGCCTCTAAGGCTTCTTGTTCAGCAGCTTCTTGTACCTCTTTAGATACCTCCTCAACAACAGGTTCGGATTTCTTTTTCTTCTTCTTGTTTTTCTTTTTACCCTCTTTTGCAGTATTAGAATTCAAGTTAAAATCAGCAGCACGCTCAGCAGCTTCTTTCTTTTTCTGCTCTTCATCTTCTTTTTCAAAACTCTTTATACGAGATTCTATTTCTGCAAAATAGATGGTTTGATCTTTATCAATGAATTTAGACCTGTATTGATAATCTCCAGATGCTTTAAAGTGAGACTTTGTATAAATATCTACTGAAGCGTTTGTTATTAAATGATAAGATTTTAAAGTATCAATCAATATTTCAGCATTTTCCAAAGTTTTAATTTCAGCCTCTGGCAATAATACCATAGAATTTCCCGCTGGAACAATTCTAGCATCTGCAACAACAATTTTTTCTACTTCCTCTAATTTCAATTCCTTAGTAATTGGACTAAGGTACGCAGTATTGGATTTTATTCTTAATCCTTCCAGCCTTTCATCCTTTGACGTATAATAATTATCACTATTAGAATCACTGGACAGTTTAATCATTTTATCCGCGTAATTCCATTCAATTGCATCAACGGAAGCTATATAGTCTTGAACAGGTAAATTAATGTTGATTGTTGAATCTTGCAGTGCTTTAAATTCCGAAAATTCTGTATAAGGGTTAAGCTTCAACTGCATTTTATTATAAGATTCCAACAACTTTAAATCATCTTCCGAACGGAACATAATTTTTGCAGAATCAGCATATACATTTACATCATCAAAAGTATATTTATTTGAATTAAATGTGGCTTTATTCCATAAATATTCACCTCT
>JAHDGP010000121.1:5187-10928 GCA_020627525.1 Bacteroidota bacterium | reverse complement strand
CAAAAAAAGCATAAAAATTGGAGAGTATAAAAGCATTCCCAACCATGTGAAAACCAAAACTGGCGAAATATTCAGATTTGCAACACCAGAAGAAACACCTGCAAAGATGAATGATTTGATAGATTGGTATAGAAAAAAACTAGAGGATAAGGAAGTTAATTCTATTTTGCTTGCTGCTGAGTTTCATTACAAATTTATCAGAATCCATCCTTTTGACGATGGCAATGGCAGAACTGCAAGAATTTTAATGAATTTCATTTTAATGCAGTTTGAATATCCTCCAGTAATCATCAAAACAGAGGACAAGGAAAATTACTTTGCTGCCTTGCAACAAGCAGACGCAGGACAAATAGAACCCTTTATTGAATACATATCAAAGAACTTAAACAACTCTCTGGAAATAATGATTAAGGGCGCAAAAGGCGAAAGCATAGAAGAACCAGATGATATTGATAAAGAAATTGCTTTGTTGGATCAGAAGTTGAAGGCAGTTAGACATTCTTCTGGAATATTTAAGAACAAGGAAAGTCTTTCTGAAATATTCAATATTTCATTGAAGAAATTAAAAATCAAACTTGTTGAAAAGGGGCAATTATTTGATAAATATTACCTAAATCACAGTTCTGGTCTTTTTTATCGTGATTTTCCTTATAGTGATATAATTGAATTGTTGCCTGAAAATGAAAACGAAGTTATTGGTAAAATACAGATGGGCAAAATTGACAAAGTGTATCTTGAATATAAATATCTAGGTTTTAATCAATTTAAAACTAAAGAACTTAATCACACTTCGGGAGTAGTATTCCTTTTTACAGATAAAAACTATGAAGTAAAATCTTACAAATATCTCTCATTTAAAAAGAATTATGGAGAACATTTGATAGAAGAGGAAATAAATAAAATTGTTAACTCTGAAATTAGAAGACATAAAAGATTTATAGAAGAGAAATTAGAAGCGTTTAGAAATAAAAAATGAGTTTTTAGGGTCGAAATTTTAATGTCGAATGTAAAACACAGATTGTATAATGTCACTCCTTTCGGAGTTTGTCTATCTACTAAACTTTTTTCTATAAACTAATGTCAGCCCTTTGGGCTTTTTAATCATAAATTGAAATTTTAATGAGCGATGAAAAATAATTTTTGACCCAAAATCATAAACCACCACAACACAATCAAGTTAAATCTCCTTAAAACCGCTCCAAATTAGCAAAAAATACAGGTGTCCGAAATACACTAATTGCTTGATATACAAAAATTTGTTTAATACTTCTTTATTATGTATTAATTTGATTATTTTTGCAGCCCAAAACAAAGCATAGCGTTGTGACTAGAAATTGGCTTTATAACTGTACAAAAACGATTACATTATTTGTATTTGCTTTAATGATGAGCACAACAATGATTTGTGCGCAAGATCATAAAGGGCATAACCATGACAATCATGCAGGGCATGATCATTCTGGACACGGTCACGATCATTCGGGGCACGGACATGACCATTCTGGTCACAGTCATGGAGGACATGCGAAAGATTCACACGCTGCTGCTAAAAAAGCTGGCGGACATGCAGGACACGATCACGGAAGCCACGGACATGATGATCACGGTCACGGCGATCACGATCCAAACAAAAATTTCAATGTAAATGAAATGATAATGCACCACATTATGGATTCTCACGAATTTCATATTGCTGGTGATTTTTCTATTCCACTTCCTGTTATATTATACGTACCAGGTGAGGGATTGAAAACATTCTTGTCTAGCAAATTTGAGCACGGTCATAAAGAAGTAGATGGTTTTGCTATGCACCACGGAAAAGTTGTATCTACCAAAGGATACGAAAGTGCTGATTTATTGAATTTGATTGGTGGCTCTGATAAAAAATTGTACTACGATTTTTCAATTACAAAAAACGTATTCACAATGATGTTGGGAGCTTTGATCATGTTTATCATTTTTATGCTAGTGGCAGGGGCTTACAAAAGAAGAGTAGGGCAAGCACCTAAAGGTTTGCAATCTGTTATGGAGCCATTGTTTGTATTTATACAAGATGAAGTTGCAAAACCAAACATTCCTCACAAATGGCAAAAATATTTACCATTTTTGATGACGCTTTTCTTCTTCATATTAATATGTAACTTATTAGGATTGATTCCATTTTTCCCAGGTAGTGGAAACGTTTCAGGAAATATCGCCTTTACATTTGTATTGGCATTGATTGCCTCATTGGTTGTTAACTTCAGTGCTAACAAGCATTTCTGGGCACATACATTGTGGATGCCAGGTGTACCAACAGCTATCAAACCAGTATTAGGAATTATAGAATTTATTGGAGTAATAATAATCAAACCAGCTTCATTGATGATTCGTTTGTTTGCAAACATTAGTGGAGGGCACATTATCATTTTGAGTTTGGTTAGTTTGATATTTATTTTCGGTAAAATGGGACAAAGCATACCAGGTGTTGCAGTTGGATCAATTGTATCAACAGTGTTTGTTTTGTTTATGAATTGCATTGAGCTATTTGTAGCCTTTTTGCAAGCGTTTATATTCACGGTTCTAACTGCATTGTACATTGGTCAAGCAGTAGAAGAACCAGAACATCATTAAGAGAAAACATTTAATAAAAATATTTTTTAGAATAATTAAATTTAGAATATTATGATTTACGGTATTGCCGCAATTGGTGCAGGTTTAGCTGCAATTGGAGCTGGTGTTGGAATTGGCCAGATCGGTGGTAAAGCAATGGAAGCTATCGCTCGTCAACCAGAAGCTTCTGGAGAAATCAGAACAAGTATGCTAATTGTTGCCGCTCTTGTAGAGGGTGCTGCACTTTTCGCAATCGTTGTTGCTTTCTTGGCTGCTGCTCCAGCTGCGTAAAAAGAGATATAAAATATAATCCATCGAAAACTGAATCTTTCGGTTTTTGATGGGTTTATATATCCTTTTTCATTTAACCAAATTTTAATTTACTAATAAGAATCTCATGATATTATTAGACGCTCTCGATTTAGTAAGACCCGCGCTGGGCTTGTTATTTTGGACAACTTTGATCTTCTTGTTGCTATGGGTTTTGTTGGGCAAATTTGCCTTCAGACCAATTGCTAATGCTTTGCGTGATCGTGAAAAAGGCATCGACGATGCTTTGCGTTCAGCCGAAGATGCTAGAAAAGAAATTGCCAATCTAAAAGCCGACAATGATAAAATCTTAGCAGAAGCTAGAGAAGAACGTGCCAGAATCATTAAAGAGTCTGAGCAAATGGGTCAAAAAATCATTGAAGAAGCAAAAGAAAAAGCAAAAGAAGAAGCAAGGAAAGTTAGAGAAAATGCTACTGCTGATATTTCTAATCAAAAATTAGCTGCTATTATGCAAGTTAAAAATATGATTGGTGGATCTACAGTTGAATTGGCTGAAAAAGTATTGAGACGTGAGTTGAGCGATGCTAAAAGTCAAGAAGCTTTTGTCGAACAAGAAATGCAACGAATCAAACTAACTTAAACCAAGCAATATGTCTGCAATAAGGTTAGCCAACCGTTATGCCAAATCTATCATTGGTCTTGCTCAAGAAAAAGGCGAGCTAGAAAATCTGTATAAAGACATAAGTAATTTAAAGACAGATTTAGAGCTGAGTCATCAACTTCAAGTATTTTTCAAAAATCCCATTATCAATCCTTCCAAAAAATTAAAAACAGTGGAAGCTTTGTACAAAGGCAAAGTCAGTGATTTGACTTACTCTTTCTATGAGATTATTGTAAGAAAAAGAAGAGAACCACAATTGGCAGATATTGCCGATGCTGTGATTGAGCAATACAATCAAATCAATGGAGTCTTGGCGGCACATGTAACTACAGCCGTACCAATGTCTCCAGAAATGGTAGAAAAAATCAAGAATTTCGTTCGTGAAAAAGCAGGAAATCCAAAGAGTATAAACTTGGAGTCGTCAGTGGATGAATCTTTGATAGGAGGTTTTATTTTGAAATATGAAGATAAGCTTTACGATTCAAGTGTTGCAAGTAAATTGCGTGAATTGAGAAAAAGCTTTTCAGAAAATTAATTCGAAAAACAGACATTTAACAATGTCAAAAAAATAAAAAATCTAAAATTATGGTCGAAGTAAGAGCCGAAGAAATATCAAATATATTGAGAGAGCAATTGTCTAATTTCAAATCAGCGGCAGAGCTGGAAGAAGTTGGAACAGTGCTACAAGTAGGAGATGGTATTGCGCGTATATATGGTTTGACCAATGCGCAAGCTGGTGAGTTGGTTCAATTTGAAAATGGTGTAAATGCCATCGTACTGAATCTTGAGGAAGACAATGTTGGTGCGGTAATGATGGGAACTGCCGAAGGAATTAAAGAAGGTGATACAGTAAAACGTACTGGACAGATTGCCTCTATTCCTGTTGGAGAAGGCGTAATTGGTCGTGTTATTGATACCTTAGGAGCACCAATTGATGGAAAAGGTCCTATTCAGGGAAAAACATATGAGTTGCCTTTAGAGCGTAAAGCACCTGGGGTAATTTATCGTCAACCAGTAACAGAGCCATTGCAAACAGGTATCAAATCTATTGATGCAATGATTCCTATTGGTCGTGGTCAGCGTGAGTTGATCATTGGTGACCGTCAGACAGGTAAAACGGCTGTTGCGATTGATACAATATTAAACCAAAAAGAATTTCACGAAAGAGGAGAAACAGTTTACTGTATATATGTAGCTTGTGGTCAAAAATCTTCTACCGTGGCAGGTGTTGCAAAAATCTTGGAAGAGAACGGCGCAATGGCATATACCACTATTGTAAATGCAGGAGCATCTGATCCAGCACCTTCTCAGTTCTACGCTCCATTTGCGGGCGCTGCAATTGGTGAGTTCTTTAGAGATACAGGTCGTCCAGCTTTGATTATCTATGATGATTTGTCAAAACAAGCAGTTGCATACCGTGAGGTTTCTTTGTTGTTGAAAAGACCACCAGGGCGTGAGGCTTATCCAGGAGATGTATTCTACCTTCACTCACGTTTATTAGAGCGTGCTGCGAAAATCATCAACAACGATGAGATTGCAAGCCAAATGAACGACCTTCCTGATGTATTGAAACCATTGGTAAAAGGTGGTGGTTCATTGACAGCACTTCCAATCATTGAAACACAAGCGGGTGACGTTTCTGCTTATATTCCAACAAACGTGATTTCGATTACAGATGGTCAAATTTTCTTGGACTCAAACTTATTCAACTCTGGTATCCGTCCTGCAATTGATGTAGGTATCTCGGTATCACGTGTGGGTGGATCTGCTCAGATCAAGTCGATGAAAAAAGTATCTGGTACATTGAAACTAGATCAAGCACAGTTTAGAGAGCTAGAAGCTTTCTCAAAATTTGGTTCTGATTTGGATGCTACTACGAAATTCGTATTGGACAAAGGTATGAGAAACGTGGAAATCTTGAAGCAAGGTCAATACTCTCCATTACCAGTAGAGGAGCAAACAGCGATCATCTACTGTGGTACTAAAAACTTGATGAGAAGTGTACCAATTGATAAAGTAAGAGCCTTTGAAACGAGTTTCTTGAACTTGATGAGAAATAAATATTCTGGAGAATTAGCTGAGTTGAAATCAGGTAAATTATCTGATAGTGCCATTAAAGCAATTGAAACGGCTGCAAAGGAAACTTCAAAGCAATTTGCTTAGGACTTATCAATAATATTTTATTTAAAAAATAAAAGCAGAATATGTCAGGTAAGTT
>JAHDGP010000121.1:0-5177 GCA_020627525.1 Bacteroidota bacterium | reverse complement strand
AAAAGAAGTAAAAGATCGAATTGAGTCGGTAAAATCGACACAACAGATTACCAAGGCAATGAAACTGGTGGCTGCATCTAAGTTTAAAAAAGCGACAGATAAGATTGTACAAATGCGTCCTTATTCTATTAAGCTGGCGGAGATGTTGGGCAATATTGTTACTGCTACAGAAGGTGATGTGAAATTAGAATTGGCAGAAGAAAGAACCACAATTGACAATATGTTATTGGTTGTGATCACTTCTGACAAAGGTCTTTGTGGTGGATTTAATGCGAACATAATAAAGAAAGCAAAACAGGTTCTTGAAGAAAATTCAGGTTTGTACAATGCGGGTAAAATTTCTTTGATGCCTATTGGTAAAAAAGCTAATGACGCATTTAAGAAAGATAAGAACTTGACAATGCTTGATGAGCACTTAAATCTTTTTGGAAGTTTGAGTTTTGACAATTCTATTGAAGCGATAGAGTTTATTTTGGATGGCTACTCAGGTGGATCTTTTGACAAAGTAAATGTTTGCTATGCACAGTTTGTAAATGCAGCAGTTCAAAATTTCAAAATAGTAGATTTTTTACCGATACCAAAAATTGAGGGGAAAGCGACTGGCGAAGACGGAAAAAAATCGGCTAAATCAGATTACATATTCGAGCCAGACAAAGTTACTTTGATACAAGAGTTGGCACCGAAAATATTGAAGACGCAATTCTACAGCTACCTTTTAGATAGCAATGCATCGGAGCACGGAGCGAGAATGACAGCGATGGAAAATGCATCGGAGAATGCTAATGAATTATTGAAAGAATTGAAGATTGCCTACAACAAAGCGAGACAAGCGGCGATTACGACGGAGTTAACGGAGATCGTGAGTGGAGCGGCTGCCTTAAAAGGTGGGTGATCAATGAAATAAATGTTATGAGACAATATTCAGAAAGCCAGAAACGCAGAATGCGTTTCTGGCTTTTTTTTGGTTTATAAGACGCCCAGCTTCTCTTTTACTTTTTCTTCTAGCCACATTCTTTCGGCAAGGTGTGTTGTTTGGCTTATTTCTATCTTGATTTCCAGTAGAGAGTCTTTATTATTTGATTTAGATAATATATTAATTTTCTTTACAAATTCGGAGTAGAGTTTTATTTGATTTTCAGATAATTTTACTTCATTCGAATTGTTTTTATTGTATCTTAAAAACTCGCTAAATGCGTTTATTTTATTTTCCAAACAATCATACTCATTATGTTCAAAAAAGATTTTAATATACAAAGTATAAATTCTTAATTTAAAGTGATTGGAGTTATAATGAACATTGTTTAAAGTACTCCAAGCTTTATCATATTGTTTTTGCTGAAAATTCAATAATGCTTCACAATGATTAATAATGTTTTTTCTTTCAGCTAATTGTATTTTTTCTTCATATTCTACAAGGAAACCTTCAACCCATTTCGTCTCATTGCACCTAAGAGCAATAGTTACTATATTAATAACTGTGTCAGCGAATAAAAAACCATCTATATAAAATGATTTCATATTCAGTATTTTCTCGTGTAAATAAAATAGTTTTTGGTAGTATTCATCTCTACCTGAGTTGATTTTTAAAACACAAAAATTTAACACATAATCAAACAAGACTTTTTCATCCTTTTTTCCCTCAAATACATTATTTAGCAAGGAGTTTAACAACTTTTCAAAACTGGCTTCATTATCTTGGTTTGAAAGAAATTTTATGGTTTGCCAATAAGCTTTTATTAATGGAATGTTTGTTTTTTGAATATCAGTTTCTAACTGAATGAAACTTGGATCATTAAGTTTGTTTTTCGCAGATTGTACCAATGCATTTTGATTCAAATCACTGGCAATACCTCTAAGTTTTACTATCAAATAATAGTTTTGGTGATAATTTGACATTAATTGAGATATTTCAATTAACTCTTCTTCGTATCTATTATTGCTATTTTTTATTGAATGATAGTGATAATTAAGTGTTGTTATTTTATATAGATTCAAATAATCATCATCATCTTTTATTGTTAAACTATTAAGTTTACTTTCCAAGGCATTCAATTTAATCAGAAATTGATCATATAAGGCCCTATCAAATAACTCTTGCAATAAAAATATTTCAGCACTCTCACTGTTTTTTAATAGGTGTCTTTGTACCAAATATGATTCACTGACTTGCAAAAACTCACCGATTTTTCTTTTAAATATTCTGTCACTAAATTTTCTGTCTTTGCCGAACATTCCTCTGTAAATTTCTCTTGGCTTCTTAATCAAAATTTTTTCAAACCCTATTCTTTTAAAGTATTTAAATAATTCAATTAAGGGTTTATTTCTATTAAAGAATGATGACTTTAGAAATTGTTCAAATTTAATTATGTCTTGTTGGTCAAAAGAAATTAAAGTTCGTTCAACTTTATTAATGTTTTTCATTTAGATATTTTATCAAACAAATTTTAAATGTGAAAAATTTAATAATCAAAATACTTGTATAAATACACATGAATAAAACCTTAAATTACAATATAAATAACAGATATTCAGATATTTATAATAATTTTTGCTTTAGTACAAAGTGTTTTGTTGAAAAAGTCTGTTTTTATGGTGCTGGAAAGTTGGTTAATTTTACAATAATTTACAATTAAATCTTAACAAAACAATGAAAAGCTTAAAATTCTTATTTTCAAAATTTTTGACTTTTACATTAATTTTATTTTTGATTAACTGCTTGTGTATAGTAGCACAAGCATATAAAGAATACCTCATTGCTGGAGGCTCACAAGCAAGTGTAATAGGAGTTGCTTCAAATAATGAATTTTTGATAACTCCTAGTTTAGAAATTGATACTACTAAAACAGAAAAATATAGCCTTACTAGAGGAAATCAAGCAAGTGCAGTTGGTGTTACCTCAAGTAATTTAGGTACTGAGGGAAGGGATTCTTTAGAAATATTACGTGAAACTATTGCTAATGTAGATTCAATTAAGATTGATGTTTCATCTCGAGTAGGAGTTTTGGATATTTACAGCGATTTTGAACATCCATTGCAAATTAGTGACTTAGATGTTATTGTTAATGAAGATGATACTAGTCAATTATTTGGTTTTATGGACTATGGTAGTGAGTTCAATGATCCACAGTTGATTCCGAAAGCATTTCATATCGTATCTTTTTGTGAGACTTTTTTGAATGAATCTAGCTTATCTATTTATCCTAATCCAGTTGAGAGCTTTGTAAACATCAAATATGAAATGCAAAATGCAGGTGTAGTTAATATTGATCTATATGATATTCATGGTCGAAAAGTACAAGATTTAATGTCTTCTATTAAAAAGGAAGACGGTTTGCAAATGCAACAATTTGATATAGGATATCTAGATAGCGGAATTTATTACTTGGTAGTAACCACACAAAATAAATCTTATACTAAAAAGTTTTACAAATTATAGACTTATTTCTTAAAATAATATATTCCTTTTCTCGAATTTAAATTTGTTTAAAGTAAGATTCTCATCATGATAAATCAAGGTTCTACTTTATTTCTAGAGTGGAGTAGAGCTTTTTAGTCAATAGAATTTATTTTGAATTTTTAAAAACAGATAAAAATGTTAATGGACAAAGTATGTCTAAAAATTAAAATTTGATCTAAGTAAATCAGCAAAAATACATAAGCATATAACAATGCATTTGTATAATATTTTTTAACAATAAAATTTAATGACATGAAAAAAGCAAAAATGTTTTTAGGATTGGCAATTACAATGATGATTGCATTTAGTTCCTGTGAAAAAGACATCATAGGAGATGAGATAGACGGATTCAGAACTGGCGGAAATGAAGTAACTATAAAAAATAATGAAAGTTCAGAAGCAGTTCAGGAAGGTTCGGAATTTATTATAGGAGATGAGATTGATGGGTTTAGGAATAGAGAGAGAAATAATTGAAATATATGCAAACAACGTTTAAAACTATTTTTTAACAATTAAATTTTAAAACATGAAAAAATTATTAATTTTTATTTGCTTATACATTTTTACGACAAATGTTGCAATTTCTCAAAACACATTTTTTAGCTCAGAAGAATCTGATCTTAACCCATGTTGTATAGTAGTTAATGTTAATGTTGCCCATTCAAGTGATTGGTATATCACAGTTGACGGCACAACATACATTGATGGGCAACAAAATTATTACGGGGATTTCTTACATTGTATAAATTCAAATGGCACATATCTTGTAGAATTATATGTGGATGATCAGGTTTATGATTCTAGAGATGTTATCGTAATTGGCTGTGCAAACCCCACAATAGAAGTTGGTGCAATATCAGGTTGCCCAGGTGACATAGTATCTGTTCCTGTCACTGCAAGTGATTTTCCTAGTTCATTTAGTGGAATGCAGTTTGAACTGAGTTATAGTGATGAATGGGGAGATGCTATCTTAGGAGCAACAGAAGCGGATCTTCCTGATTTTACAGGATCATATAATGTAATAGAAAATGATAATATTCTAACCTTTTCTTGGGTTGATCTACAACAAACTTGTATCAATACTCTTGGATCAGATTTTACATTGTTTTACATTGATATTGAAATTCCTACAAATGCAGCAGGCTGTATAGATTTATTTGAAAGCAATATTCAAATATCTAGTACTGAATTATATGATTGTCAGCTAAACATTTTACCCTTAGATATAAATGCTGTCACAGTTTGTATAGATAGTACTTGCCCTGATGATTCAGGCTGCAATAACTTTGAGTTAATTTGTAGTGTCGAATCGATCAGAACTACTGGTGTCGATATAAGTTACAATCCAGTTATTGATTGTAATTGCCCAAATCCCTATTACAATATTGGTTGGAGGTTACAAGGTTCACTTGGAGGTTGGAATTATACTGGAACTGATGATGGTTTAAATGGGGATGCTGCTATTTTTTCATTAAATCCTTGTACAAAGTACGAATACATTGTAGAGCTAAAGTGTGATGGCACTTGGACAGGTGAAACAATTGCTGAGTGTACAGGAAAATTTAGGACTACTGGGAAAAACTGTATTCGACTTATTTCGGATATATCAGTGGTTACTCCGTGTATAAAATGTAAACCAACACCTGACCCTAATCAACATCCCCGAAATGAATTTGATAATGATTTTAACATCTACCCGAACCCTGCGCAAGATTTTGTA
>JAHDGP010000120.1:8076-10966 GCA_020627525.1 Bacteroidota bacterium | reverse complement strand
AATTATACAACATAGATTTTGACCCTTCTAATATTATTATCAACGAAACTCGAAAAGAGTTTGAAGGAGATCTGACTGTTGTTATTTTTCCCTTTGTTAAAATTGCTAAGAAAAAACCCGAGGAAATTGGTGATGCGATTGGTAAAAAACTAAGTTCCAAAATTGAATTTATTCAATCTACCAATACCGTTAAAGGATTTTTAAATATTGCATTTACCGATCAATATTGGATAGATAAACTGTCTGAAATAGGTGCGAATGAAAATTACGGTTTCCAAGCTAAAAACGACAAAACGGTTGTGCTTGAATATTGTGGCCCAAACACGAACAAGCCAATTCATTTAGGGCATATTCGTAATATGGTTATTGGCTACTCTGTTGCTGAAATTTTAAAAGCCAATGGTCACAATGTTCACAAAGTAAATATCCTCAATGATCGTGGAATAGCTATTTGTAAATCAATGCTCGCCTGGAAAAAATTTGGTGAAGGAGAAACGCCTGAAAGCTCTGGAATTAAAGGGGATCACTTTGTTGGGAAATATTATGTAAAGTTTAACGATGAGCTAAATGCAGAATATCTTAAATGGCAACAAACAGATGAAGCCAAAGAGAAATTAGCTACATTTTCAGCGACGAAGGACGGAGAAAAATTGGTTGAACAAGGAACAAGCGATGAAAAATTAAAAGAAACATTTTTCAAAAAATATAAAAATGATTTTACCAATAATGAATCGACACTAGGAAAGGAAGCCCGTCAAATGTTGCTAGACTGGGAAGCTGGAGATGAGGCTGTTCGGGAGTTATGGAAACAAATGAATGAATGGGTTTTTGAAGGATTCAATCAAACCTTTGACCGTCTTGAAATAGATTTTGAAGAACATTATAAAGAATCAGATTATTACACTTCTGGAAAAGAAATGGTTCAACAAGGTCTAAACGAAGGAGTATTTTACCAAAAAGATGATGGCTCTATCTGGGCAGATTTAGAAGACAAAAAACTGGATCATAAAATATTGTTGCGTAGCGATGGAACGTCTGTTTATGTAACACAGGATATGGGTGTTGCTCAAGCGCGTTATGATAAATACAAAATGGATTTATCTATTTACACCGTAGCAGATGAACAAAATTACCATTTCAAAGTGCTACAGGGAGTTTTAGAAAAAATGGGGAAAGCCTATGCAAGTGGCATCCATCATTTGTCCTATGGAATGGTTGATTTGACAACTGGAAAAATGAAATCTCGTGAAGGCACCATTGTTGATGCTGATGATTTAATTGAAGAAGTTGTTGCAAAAGCTAAAAAAGCCACATTGGAGTTAGGAAAAATAGATGATTTTTCTAATGAGCAAGCCGACGAACTTTTTGAAAAACTAGGAATTGGCGCAATACGTTATTATATTTTGTCCGTAAATCCTAAAAAACGTATGACCTTTGATCCTGAAAAATCAGTGGAATTAGAAGGTGCTACTGCTCCATTTATTCAATACAGTTATGCGCGTATTCAATCTGTTTTAAACAAATACGGAAATGAAGTAAATTCTACCTTTGGCATTAACAGTTTAGAACCTTTAGAACGTGAGCTTATTATTAACATAAACAACTTTGAATCAGTTGTTAAGAGTGCTGGAACAAATTTTGACCCTTCAGAAATTGCTCATTATACTTATAATTTAGCAAAGCTTTTTAATAAATTTTACGCAAATCTTCCTATCTTGAAAGGAGAACAGGCGAATATTGATTTTCGCATTTATTTGTCTAACTTAACAGGAAGTATTTTGAAAAAAGGTTTAAATTTACTAGGAATAAAAACGACAGAACGGATGTAATCAACGGGAGCCTGTTTTAATGCAAATTAACAACAGGCTCCTTATATTTAAAGAATACTTATGCTTCCTCAATTACAAAACAAATTTGACCAACTAGAATCTATTTCAACTGAATTGATTTCAAGGATGGAAGCTCTTGATCATTCAAAATTAAATAGAGCAATAAAGAAAAATAAGTGGTCTAAAGCACAGCATTTAGAACATATAATTTTAGTAGAAAAAGCATCCGTTAGTTATATTTCTAAAAAAATAAAGTATTCTGATAATGCTAAAAATACCGGTATAAAAAATGTTTGGCGATCATCTTTGATAAAATTGTTTTTTGCAATGCCATTTATTAAAATAAAAGCACCTGCAATTGTTGCAGATGTTCCGAATGAATCAAGTATTGAATCCATTAAAATGAAGTGGTCAGAAGAAAGAAAAAATTTGTATAAACAATTGAGCTTGATAGATGAACAGTTGGTTTCAAAAGAGCTTTTCAAACATCCGATTGCTGGAAAGATGAATATCATTCAGGCAATGGATTTTCTAAAAGGGCACTTGAATCATCACAAAAAACAAATTTTAAATTAGTAAGTTTAAAATGAATAATTTTCTTTCATTTCCTGTCTAATTTTTGTTTGATACAATCATCCAATATTTCTAAGCAAAAACAACTGAACATTTATTGTTACGACCAAAAAGTAAAAAAATGAGTTTTGATAGATTTACAGTTTATATAAAAAAAATTATTGACATTAGTGATGAGGAATTAGAGTTTTTACTCAGTAATATGACTGAGAGAAAATTTTTGAAAGGTCAATTTATTCTTCAAGCGGGTGATGTAAATAATAATGTAAATTTTGTTCTTTCTGGTTGTGCAAAAACATTTTACATTGACAAAGACGATCATGAACATATTGTTGCATTTGCAATTGAAGATTGGTGGACGGGAGACTTGGGAAGTTTAATTTCTAGAAAACCAGCGGACTATAATGTTCAGTGTCTTGAAAACGCACATATAGCTAGAATCCCCTATTCAAAATTAGAAATGCTTTACAAAGAAATTCCTATGCTTG
>JAHDGP010000120.1:0-8066 GCA_020627525.1 Bacteroidota bacterium | reverse complement strand
AAAGGCTTTTTAGGATTATTGTTGAAAGAGCATTTGTATCTTCACAAAAAAGAATTGTTGACAGCTTCAGTCTTACTGCCAAAGAAAAATACCTTCAGTTTAGAAACCGTTATCCCAAAATTGATCAGCGGGTTCCACAATATATGATTGCCTCTTACCTTGGTTTTACGCCCGAGTTTTTAAGTAAAGTTCGAAGCCAAATTATTTCCGAACAATAACTTATTTACTCGAAGCTTGACTTTTTTGACGAATTGTCGTACCACATATAAATCAAAAAATATTTATTTTGATTTACCCGATTACTTAATATAGATTAATATTTTTTCTTAAACTAAATTAAGATTAGACCTTAATATAGTTCAATACTATTTCTTAACATAGTTCATTTTATTTTAAACAATAATAGTGCAATTTTGTTCAAAAAAGATGTCATTTTTGTTAGAGAGGGTTAGTGCGTTGAATGATATGATATTGGAGGGCAAGCTTGAGGAAGCATTTGAAGAATTTTATTCAGAGGAAATTGAAATGCAAGAAAATGATGAAGCGTCGATTTGTGGAAAAGCACTAAACAGAAAAAGAGGGCGAGATTTTTTTGGAGCGATTTCAGATTTCCGCTCTGCCCGTCCATTAAATGTTGCAGTTGGAGAAGGCGTGACAATGGTAAAATGGCATTTTGATTATACCCATAAAATATATGGAGAATGTAATTTTACGCAAGTTGCTGTGCAGGAATGGAAGGATGGCTTAATAGTAAAAGAGCAATTTTTATATAATACTGAAAAACGAAATAGGGAATTTTAAGTTTTCAATATTTTATCAAGGCTAAATAAATGGATACATTCCTCATTTAAAATTGTTTGAGATACGATTTATGATAAAATGTTGAAACAAGGAACACCCCAACTGCCTTCGGCAGTTGGGGTTTATTTTTAATTTTTCAAAACCTCAAAGTAAAATGAACCAATGGGACATTTTGATTATTAAGCCCTTGACCTATTTCCAGGTTTTCTTTCTTATGCAATTGTGGTACTAAAATGCCTATTGCCCCTCCAACCAGATAGCCAACAATTACATCTGTAAAAAAATGTTTTCCTGCTGCCACTCGCAAATATGCCATCACCGCAGGAATTGTAGCAGCTCCAATCCATACTACAGAATTGTACTTTGAATTGGGGTGAAAATCAGTGATGACTTTAGCTGTAAAAAAAGACATAGAAGCAGCGACGGAGGTATGTCCAGAAAAAAAAGACTTCCTTGAATCGACTTCCATCTTCTTCTCCATACTCGCCAAATCCCCATACACAAAAGGTCTCTTCCTTTTAAATAGGTTTTTTGTTAAATTTGTTATAGCTACATTTAGCGACATCGTTTCAAAGTACATCAAACCAACTGTTCCTGCATTGTTCCTTGTAGATTTGTCAGCTAACAAAACAAGGGGCAATACGGCACATCGCTCACTTTTGCAGTTTTTGGCGACCAATTGTTTATAATTCCAGATTCAAATTTAAATACTTCATCTCTATTAACGTTCATCAACTGTTCTTCCGTTAAGCCAGGAATTTTTTGGGTCCAAAGATGACTTAACACCATTGACGTTGTCCCTAAAGATATAAGTGGTATATCCAATTCTAAAGTTGTTTTATAAGGATTTGTTTCCTGGGCTCCCAACCCAATACAATGCCCTATTAGAATTGATAGGATTAACAACTTAAAATATGACAGTTTTTTTGACTTTTTCATTTTATTTATTCTTTACCCATTTTCATTTCTATAAATTTACTTGAAAAATTCTGAATCATGTCTAACAATTTGTAATAATAAATTAAACACAATCATATTTCATCTAAACAAATTGTATTCAAAACACCAAATGATAAAATTTTATCAAATATTTAGACTTTTTACGTATTTGCTATTACAAATTAAATATATTCGTAAATTATAACAATGGAAAATTATAATCAATGAGAGTTAAAAAAAAATTAGATTCTTTAATGCTAATAGATGATCACTATCCCACAAATTATTATCATGAGTTAATTATTAAAGAGATAGATTGCACTGAAAATCTAATTGTAAAAGATAATGCAATTGATGCTTTAAAATTTTTAAACAGTATTCCTAAAAACAAAGCCGCTCCAAACCTAATTTTTCTTGACATCAATATGCCCAAAATGGATGGATGGGAGTTTTTAGATGAATATTCAAAGTTACCCAATGAGAAAAAGGCAGATTATGTTATCATAATGTTAACAACTTCCGGCAATCCTATTGATAAAGAAAAAGCTGAAAAAAGTACTGAAGTGGATGAATTTTTATCCAAACCACTTACTAAAGAAATTCTTTATAGCGTTATAGCTAAATACTGGCCTGAAAATATAGAAGACAATATCTAATAAAAACTAACAACTCCCTTTACCTAAACAACTCCCACCTACTCATACAAGGGTATTCCGTTCATATCCGTAGTTAAAACATCACTCATCAAATCAAAAAACGGTCTTATTGATTTCCAGGTTTTTATCGTTTCTTTGTAAAACGATGCATCTAAAACCTCCTTGTCTGTGAACGATTTGAATACGTAAAAACTCTTATAGCGTAATAAATCTATTGACGGATGATCTTTGTCAAAACCTTTAGGAGCTGTTTTTACTTGATCGCCCATCAATTCACCAAAAGTATCTTTGAATTTTTTTGCGTTCAAAACTTTTCGAAACGGTTTGTCATCACTGGCAATTTTACTTCGGATCAATTTCAAATCGGATGGACTTGGTTTGTAAAAACCACCACCAATCATAGTTTCACCAGGACTGATAGAAAAAAAGTAGCCACCTCGTAATTGTTTTGTTGCTCTACTAAATGCACCTGACCATGACGATTTGTAAGGAGTTTTGTCTTTTGAAAACCTGACATCTCTGTAAATTCTGTACAATTTTAATTTCTCAATATTATCTAGTTCTTGCAATGCAATTAACAACTCATTTGAAAAGGCTTTTACATTTTCATGTGCTTCTTCGTAAATGTCTTTATTATCTGAAAACCACTCTCTATTATTATTCTTTTTAATTTTCTTAAGAAAATCTAGATTTTGTTTTGTAATCACTTTTGACATACAAGTAAAAATTATTTATTTCAATAAAATATTTTTTCAAACTGCTTTTTAAACTCTCTTAACCATCTTATCAATTTCAAATAGTGAATAAGTTAGGCATATTTTCTTCTTCTTATAAAATTATAAATTAACCCAAATAAAATCACAAATATTAGTGGTCCAATTATATTTAAAAGTTGCCAAAAACTCTTTTCTTCCTTAACCTTTTCAGCATTTAACAAACGCAACTTCACATCTTTTGACCTAGACACAATAATTCCTGAATTATCATTTAGCCACTCAATAGCATTTAAAATAAAATCTTTATTGGCAAATGTTTGATTGGTGTATTTATTAAAACCTAAAGGTAGAGGACGATCATTTCTTTTATCGTACTCGTTTTTAATAATGTCTCCATCAGAAACAACAATCATTTTCGTGTTTAAACTTGAATCTCTCAGTTCAAATCCATCAATGGTATCCAGAATAGCTTTTGTTTGAAAAGCCAAACGATTTTCAAATACAGATTTAAACTCCCCTTCTAAAGCCACTGCGGTTGGTTGAAATGATTTTTTAAATTGCTCTTTTTGCGGTTCTTTCCTAACCATATTAATATCAATCATAGCAGGATGAAAAAACACTTTTGTATACTGCGAACTCGTCAATAAAATATCTTTTTTTACGCCCTGCTGTTTAATAGTATCTATTGTTCCAACAAACTCACCAGCCACAGCATCCAAATTTTTTGTTATTGGATGTTCTTGATTTGTATTGGTAAATATTGGATTATACAACCAGGGAAATAGTTTTTGCTGTTGTGCATTTCCTGCTCTATCGACTCCCACAACGAGCGGAATTGGGGAACACTGAATATCTTGAATGACATTGTCATTTATTCTCACGCCATACTTAAAAAGCATATCTTCCAGATTCAGGTCATAGAGTGTTGCAAAGTATTCATCCTTTCGCTTCAAACTGTCCATTTCAATATTTAAGTTCTCGACGAGCCACATCACTTTTCCACCATTCATTATAAATTGATCGATCTTAAATTTATCCAACTCTGAAAAACGTTGTGTAGGTTTGGGCACAATCAGCACATCTACTTGAGGCGGCACCACATCAAATTCCTGTAAATTCAGATAGGAAATCAAATAATAAGTAGAAAGATACAATTGCACATCCGCAATGTCTGCGCCTTCCAGTTCACCGTGACCTTTTAAAAATGCTATTCTTGGCTTTCCATTTCTTATACATTTTTGAATGGCATTGGAAAATTTAAATTCTAATAATGAAATGGAGTTATTCAGTACTTCTTCTGAACCTCGCCCTCTTTGAGCTTCTAATAAATTTACAGGATATTCTTTATTTCGATAGATGACAATGGCACCAGGAAAAATTACTTTTTCTGAATATTCATCATTGTTCTCAATTAGGCGTTGAGGGGAAAGCCCTTTTTCAATCAATTGATCGTAAATAACCTTGCGTTCTTTCGCATCTGTAACATCGTCAAAAGGATCTATAAATTCGTACTGTAAATCATTCCCAGTATAAGCCCTAAATTCATCCAACATGTCTTTGGTAGCATTTTTCAATCGCTTAAAGCCTGCTGGAAACTCTCCTTCTAAATACACTTTGACTGTGATGACATCTTCCAAGTCAATAAGCATATCTTCCGTTGCTTCTGTCAAGGAAAATCGTCCTTCTTTTGTAAGGTCAAACCTCGTATGAAACACAGTTGACAATACATTGATCAATACCAATATTACCAATGCAAATAAAACGCCTAATATCGCTTTGCTTTTGTATGTTTTTGATTTAGCCAATATTATAAATTACCATTTTCTGCTTTCCAAAGCAGTTTTTGTTAATAAAATAAAAAATCCAGTAAAAGATAAAAAATATACCAAGTCTCTGGTATCCAAAACGCCTCGACTGATAGATCCATAGTGCGCATAAATACCCAAACTTTCTATTACATCATCTATTTTAGCATAAAATATATTCAATCGACTGAGATAATCAAAGGCGATAAAAAAGAAAAAGCAGAAAAAAACAGACAATAAAAACGCTACAATTTGATTGGAAGTTAAACTGGATGTAAAAATCCCTATTGAAACAAATGCAGCCCCTAAAAATACCAAACCTAAATACGATCCATTTGTTGCGCCAGTATCTATATTTCCAAACTCCGCTCCTAATTGATAAACAGAGTAGTAATAAAGTAATGTTGGCAGCAAGCAAATCAGAACCAAAGTCAAAGCCGCGAAAAACTTACCCAGCACAATTTGCAAATCTGACAATGGGCGAGTAGTAAGAAGCTCGATGGTTCCTGTATTGATTTCTTCGGAGAAGGAGCGCATCGTTATCGCTGGCACCAAAAAAACCAAAATCCAAGGAGCGGTACTAAAAAAATAATCTAATGTGGAATAGCCAAAGGTCAGAATGCTAGTATCGGGGAACACCCAATTGAAGAGGGCTGTCACCAATAAAAAAACCGCCATCGTTATATATCCGATGAGCGAGCTGAAAAATGTATTTATTTCTTTAAGGTATATGCTTAACACTTGCGAATAATGTGGTTAATGATTTAATGTAATTAATGATTCAATGTTTTTAATGCTAGAATGAGTGAATGCTTGAATGCGAGAATACTGCTCATTGTCGCTCACTGAGGCTCTCGAAGTGAGGTTCTCACTACCCCGCTCACTGAGGCTCTCGAAGTGAGGTTCTCGAAGTGAGGCTCTCGACTTTTCGCTCACTGAGGCTCTCGAAGTGAGCTTTCTCACACCCTCATTCTATTCAATTTTTTAGTTAAATAAAATATTATAACTTGGCAATATTTTTCGTATTTACCGTCAGTTTTGGTTTTATACTTTTCTATTTCTTTTTCAAGCATCTTTTTAGTCCAAGTTCCTTTAGCTCTTTTACTTAAAATCTTATCTTTCACAATGTCAATTACTACCTTTCTTTGATCAACCAGTATATCTATGTTTAAATTTAATACTTCTATTAAATCTTTCTCAATTATTGGATCATTTGAAAATACAAATCCACCCGAAGTAAATTTCACCAATCGCTCACAGCTTTTGTCTAATGGATTTATTGTAATTAACTCATCTCCTTTTTTTGTATCACAGTGTTGCAAGTATTTAGGTTTTCCTTCTCCACCTTTACAAACTGCCAATAAATTTTTGTAAACTAATTCTAATTCAAGAAATTTTGTTTGCGGTTTAAAGTGTTCTATTTTTGTAATACTCCTATCATTTTCAATTCTATTCATACAATAAGCACAAATATACCCTTGTTCTTCCAATAATGCCTTTCGCAAATCCTCCTTTTCTCTTTTGGGAAAATTATCAAAATTTGCATGTAACGATTTGCGATGTTTGATTAATGAACTAGGTTCAATTTTATTTTTCAATATGTACTTCATCTTCGTCTTCCATTAAGTCTAAATACATATTGGCTCTAACCAATTCTAAATCATCTGGTCCAAAATCTTGCTCTATTTCTTTTAATGCACCTAAAGCCTCTTCCTTTTTTTCATCATCTATTAATTTGTATAACTTATTAATTTTTTCTTTAATATCATCTGTCCATTTGGGAACACCAAAAACCTCACTCAATATTGAATTGGCATCTCTTCCTTTCGTAAATGGCGTATTTTCAACTAATTTAAAATCCTCCAAAATAAAAATACTCTCTTTATTCAAAGAACTTACAACCTGTGGAGAATGAGTTGTGACAATAAATTGAACATTCGGAAAAGTTTTTGTCAATGCTGGTAAAATTTTTCTTTGCCAATTTGGGTGTAAATGCATTTGAATCTCATCTATAAGAATGAATCCATGTTTATCTAAAGCATTCTGATTTTTAATAGGATCTTTATCAGTTAATTTATGGGCAATATCAGCAACTAAAAGTAAAATTGATTTTTCGCCACTTGCTAATTGGCTTAGCGAAAAAACCTCATCACCTTTATCAATAACCAAAGATGTATTAATATTCGATCCCCAACTTGAAATAGGTTCTTTTATTTCTAAATCAGCATTCTCCTTACTTTCTATTTTTTTCTTATTTTCAACTCTAATTACTCTAATTCCATTTAATCGTTCATACTCCATCTCAGCTAAAAAATTCTTTATTGCAGAACGAACAACTTTCAACTCACTTAACTCAAAGTCCCATTTTTTTTGGTTTATTTTCTCTTGATTTTCTAAATTTTCTTTATCAACAAACCAATTTAGAAATTCCTTATAATCTATTGATGAATCAAACAAAATAAAATTTCTAGTATCAGGGTAATTAAATCCAAAAACATCTTCAAAATCTTTTAAATTAAATTCTTGAATTTCATAATCAGGATCGAAACTTGAATTTGAAGTATTGCTCCAAAAGCTCTTAATTGGTTCCTCGCTATTTGAAAACTTAGTAATAATTCTTGTAAATTCTGAACCACGTTTCACATCTTCACTGCCAATTGAATCATCAAGGTTGATCCTAAACCTATTTTGAATTGACAATGGGATTGACATCCAAATCGCATCCAAAATAGAACTCTTCCCTGAACCATTTTTTCCTATAAAAACAGCTACATTATTATTTTCTGGAAAGTTGATTGTTAAATCCTCAAATCCCCTGAAATTTTTAAGTTCTAATTTTTCAATGCGCATATTTTCAATGTTTCAATATTCAATTTCGGGCTTCGAGTTCCTCAGCCCTCGGTTTATTCAACTCCCTGAAGTTCTATTCGGGCTTCGAGTTCCTCAGCCCTCTGTTTATTTCACACCACCTCGCTCACTGAGGTTCTATTCGGGCTTCGAGTTCCTCAGCTCTCTGTTTATTTCACACCACCTCGCTCACTGAGGCTCTATTCGGGCTTCGAGTTCCTCAGCTCTCTGTTTATTTCACACCACCTCGCTCACTGAGGCTCTCGAAGTGAGGTTCTCACTACCCCGCTCACTGAGGCTCT
>JAHDGP010000119.1:3755-11005 GCA_020627525.1 Bacteroidota bacterium | reverse complement strand
AAGCCATTTTTCTCTTTTAAAAAAAAGCGCAAATACCCTTTTTTATTCAAACCATAAACAGGAATGGCAAGGGTCAAATAAGCCCTGTCAAAAGGAGCCACTTCAACAACCGTTCTTTCAACAGTCGGAAACACATCCACTGAATAAACATCATCGGGACCAAAGAGCCTTTTTTTCTGAACCGATTCATAGACAAACTGGTAATAGTCCAATTCATAGACCATCGCCTGTCCATTCTCAATTAAGAGTCTAAGGTATAGATGGTCTTCATCGCTTTTAATGGCTCTTAAAGACAGTTTCATATCGGCATCTTCACTTTCATGCTTTTTATCAAAAACGACATCTGTTTCTTTCAAAAAACTGTTTAATCGTTTGTCAACCCTTTCTATGGTTTCTGTAGATTTTAAGCTTTGTTGATTCTCTACTTCCCTTGTACCAACAGCCTTGTTTTTTGGAATTGTTTTGGAGAGGACCTTCTGTGTCCTCAAGTCAATAAAAGGCGTTGCCTGCTCTTGTTTTACAGCAATAGGCAAACTATAAATTTGACCTCCCATCAATTCCACCAACAAATGACCTTGGTCAAAATCTGCTTGTGCAATCAACATCAATTTATTCTCCAATTGCTGAAAAGACAAATAATCGGAGGTATGTGATGCACTCACAAACACAATGGTCGAATCAAATACACAAGTCGTTATCTGACCCTTCTTTAAGAAAATTTCAGAGGGAGTATCAAACCCCAATTGGGGTTGCTGAAAAGCAAACAGTAGGACCAAAAAACTACAAAGACTAAAATATTGAATGAAGTATTTCATATAAAGAATTTTATAAAAAAAAGCAGTAATAACATCTTCCAACAAAACGAGTACGAACCAAAGAAAACACCGAGCACCAAGCATCGAGAATCGAGCAAAACACCACAGGTGTTCACTTCGCCTCATAATCAGTATAAGGGAAATAAGCTGCATCTTCAATCAAGATTCCAAAAGGGTTTTTATCTGTTCTTTTAACAGCCTGCATCTTGCAATTCATGATATAGGCATTGTCCGCCTTCTTATCTCCAATAATGGTTCTTTGGGCAAACCAAACAGAGGCAGCAGCACCATCTTCTCTTGTTTTAATCTTCAAAGAATCCACAATAATCCTAGTATATCCATTGGATTGAATAAGCTGTTGCTTGGTTCTGTTTTCTTGTAGAGAGCTGACCAATACCAAGCCGCCTTGTGAGTCAATCTGATTCAGCCCCAAATCAATCTGTTCATCATAGGTATATTGATCGTAAGCAAACATATTGTTCATAAAGCTTCTCAGATGTCCTCTATACTCAAAGTCGGACCGGTATTCATTGGCTGTTTCCACAGACCGTTTTTCAGCCTGATAGACTTTCTCTGAAGATTCTTTAATGACATAGACCTCTGTACTCTTAGCATCCAATAACTGCCCAAAACGCCAGGACTGAAAACCAATCCCCAAGACAAAAAACAAACAAACCAATCCCAATAATCGAGCAATGGTTTTATGCGCATTCGACCGCTCTTCGGTGATGACATACTTAGTCGATGACTTCTTTTTCTTTTGAGAAGTTATTGTCGCCTCCACTGGCGGATCAACTGTTTCATCGACCGCTTTGGTCCTTTTTCTTTTTATCGGTGAAGGGAATTTTATAACTGGAAGTTTTGTATTCATAATTCTATGTTTTTATTGTTATAACTAAAATCCTTCAGGTTGTCTTCCTCCACTATTTCCTCCAGTATTAATTAAAGGAACATTTGAAGAAGGGGCATTTACTGAAGGTGGAGGAGAAGCTTGCGGATTAGGGGTAGATTGATTAGGGGGCAATGGCTGCGTTCCCTGAGTGGAAGGCATAATTCTTCCCAATACCATCGTTGCGCCTGCAAAGCCGCCTAGAATCCGTCCAAACAATTGGCTTCCGCCTCCACTTGAAATGTAAAAGGAGGTCAATAAGGGAATGACCAAATATAAAAAGCCAAAAACGATGTTTAATACATAATAAGAAAATCGGTCGGGATCGGCTATGCTGGCGCCTGCTTGAAAGTATTGAGCCGAGGCAATGAAGTTGGTACTGTATTCATAAACAAATAAATCCAGTATTCTTAAGGTCAATCCCCAAAACAAAACACCAGTCATCCCTAAAAACCACTTTCTAGCAACGCCTTGAAAAATAGGAATGAACTCTAATGACAAGGCAAGTGGTCCGACTATTAGGAAGAAGGCGCCTATCAGTTGTCTTAAGTATTCAATGATCAATCGAGCGAAAGTCAAAAAGTAACTTTTGATCCATTCAAATAAATAAAGATCTGCACTTCCATCCATTAAGTAACCCAATACCCCAAACCAACTATCGCTTTCTGCAATGGTCTCATTAATGGCGGTCAATACATCGGGACCTGCTGGGAAAAAACTGATGAGGGTACAGATAAAACTGCCAACTCCTTGCATCAATGGTCTATATAATAAAAGCAAAAAAAGCAGCAATACTCCTTGCCAAAATCTCGACCAGGGAAAGTTGGGATTGCCTTTCGTTAGACTGTGTAAATAATGTCCAACCAAAATAATGATAAACACACTCACCAAAATAGAAACCCCCATCACATTGGTCGTAGCAAGCAGCTCACTGGTCGTTTGTCCAAACAAACTGCCGCCGTCAAATAAGCAATAATTCATATGGCAATTTTTTGAGGATTAAACAAACGTTCTGCCATCAATCGATAAAGGGTTCTTTTATTCTTAAACTGTCCAGTGAGTTCGGCTCTTAATCTCTTTTCTTCGGGATCGGTGGTAAACAGACAATACAGTTCTGGAGAAACCTGGCAAGCCAATACTTGGGAATGTGAGCCTTTTATCATCAACAGTTCCCGATAGGCGGGCTTTTTACTCTTGACTAAGGACTTTAGCTTTATCAGATCACTATCCGATAGGGCAAAGAAGTCTTGTAAAGCAGTAAATTGACTGGCAACTTCTCTATGGTCTAGTAAAACCTTGGTGGGAATATTGGCTCTTAGAATTTTACCCACCTCTGAGCTTTCTAATTCAATCACACTTTGGGTGATGACAATAAAGGAGATGTTGTTTTTTCTTCCGGTACGAACAATGTATTCGATAAAATCCTTCTCTCTTTCCAATAAAACCCAACATTCATCCATATACAAACCCAATGGGATGTTTCCTCCATTTTGCTCTATCACTCTTTCTACGATTCTGGAAATACCTGAAAAAATCAAAGGATAACAAGCTTCGTTTTTGACCAAATCCAAATCAAAAGACAATAAATCCTCTTGAGCAAAGTCTTCGACTTCTTCAAAATTAAAGAGGTTTTTATAAGAACCGGTGGCATACATCTCCAATGCACTAAAGAAGGCGACCTCATCCATCGCAGCTAGTTTTTTGGCAAATAAGGTGTCTTCTTTTACTCGATTAGAAATGTACCCACCTAAGAAAGTATAAAACCGAGTAATCGTAGGAACTTCTTTTTCTTTTAATTGAGCATACCAAACACTTAGTAATTCAGACAAAACAGAGTTTTCAACCACCGATAACTCTTTGTTGGGCTGATACATCAAGGCAAGGAAGTTGACCAAATAGCCTTTGTCGCTTGGCGTTAGTTCATACTTTTCACTAGCCTCGTTAATAGAGGTGATGAATGGATTTAAACGAATGGGGTTTTGTGGATTGTAATTGATGTGTAGGCCGCCCAATTCTTCAACCAAAAACTGAAATGAACCACCAACATCAATAATGAGTTGCTTCCATCCGTGGGTATGCCGTTGAACAATCAAGTCGCCAGTAAAAAAGGATTTTCCCGAACCTGTTGGTCCCACCACTATGGCGTGTTTGCTATTGCCTGCGGAGAAGTTGATATAAACGGGTTCCAGTCTTCGATTACAAAACAGCAAATCATTTGGATTGCCTGTTCCTGTAAATGGTCTATCGGTATTAAAATAACTGGCTGCAACTTCGCAGCTCATCGTAAGGGTTCTATATTGATGCTGACCAAAGCCTGGCATCAAGCAAGAGTGAATATTTAAGTTGTCTACCGTTTCTACACTTGCTCTTGCATCTGAGAGTTGTTGAATGGCATTGCTTACTTTTTTGAGTCTTCTTTGGTGCTGGTCTTGATTATGAGAAACCACGCCTACCGTCAAGGCGACATCAACCAATGATAGCTGATTCTCTCTTAGATAAAGAGTTGCCTTTTTAATATCGGCAAAGCGGATATCTTTGTCCTCACTCCCACCCTGAGCATCGCTTTTTCTAAAACTGAGGTTAAAGAATTTTTCTCGATCAAAAGACTTGAGTTTTTGATCCACATCCAGCTTCTTAAAAGTAGTGATGGTATAATGCGGAAAAGGCAATCCCAATTGTACGGGATAAGTAAAGGAGGTCGGAACGCCAAATTCATTGTTTCCTGAATGCTGTATGGTATTTCCCTGTCCAACCATTGAAACATAACTGATAACCTGGTCTCCTCTATACAAATACCGTCCCTGATGATTGATGTCGTTGTCCAATTCGATACAAGGAGATGGCATGTCTGGGAAGCGGAAATTTAATAAGGAATTTAGAATCCCTTGAAACTCGGCTTGTTTATCCACCCTTTTAAAGGAAATTAAATTACTCCTTTCAAAAAGCTGCTCTATTTGATCCATTACACCCTCACATTGTTCCATTCTTTGTGTCATTCCTTCATAGACATTCTTTACTGAAATACCCAATCCAGCTTGTGCAAAATTAGAAGTCATTGGATTTGCCATTTTATGCGCATTGGGAAAGGTGATGGCAATATAACTGTGGTGATTCAAACAAACCCTTCCCTCAAAGTAATTCTCTAAAAAGGCAAAATTGTTTTCTACAGCATAGGAATCATTGCCTTCTTCTTTTTCAAAAGGAGTAGGAGAATAACAATCATACTTTTGAACGATGGTTCCTGTTGGAAGTACTTTTATTAAAGAAGAAAAGATCGTTGGAAAAAAATGATAGAAGTCAGTGGATGCTGATTCTAATTCAAGTCCTTCAAAACGATACATCACAACAAGGTCTCCCTTATTGGTCGCAACGTAGCCTTGATCAAAATGAGTGTATCCATATACCTGGTCTGCAAAAGGAGTATTGGCATTTAATAGCGAATGAAATAAATCTAACATAATGAGCTTGTTTTAGTGTTTGATAGAATTGTATTACTGAAGGGGGGGCTTTTTATTAATTTATTACTTGTCTGTTGCTTATAAAATGAAGTGGCAAGCCTAATAAAAGGGCTTCTCGAAGAGGTAAAAAGCCCCAACTACTCCACTTTATTTTAATCGATATGTTTTTCGTCTGATGGCTTTTGAAGTCATATGTTTTAAAAGCCTGCTTTCAATAAAAAAAACATCGTCCTTTTTTGCAATATACCGGAAGAACACATACAGAAAAATGGGAACAACTATAGAAAGTCCTATCCATTTTAAGGAGAGTCTGAAAAGCATACAGACCATCAACATTAAGGCAAAACTTACGAGAGAAAAAGAGAGCAGCTTAAGAATATAGGAAACCCTAATTCCCATCACTTTCCCCTCTTTTTCTATGGCTTTTAATACGACTGGTCTAGACATAGTCTTTTGATTATCCACCAATGGTATAAATGTCCGTACTGTCGAAGCTGTTGATTAAATCGGTCAAAAGCATTCCGCCTCCATAAAAGATAATGGCGGCGATGACCGCTCCGAAGACCCATTTTTTCCAATTGGGATCAGACCTTGCAGCAAGGATGGTTCCGTAGGCAATGCCCACAAAAAGGGCTATGCTGACCAAGACGGTCATTATGGGCAATATCCATCCATTGTAGAAATCAGTGATGGCAGTGGTTACTTCAGCTTGTGCTGAAAGTCCAACACTTCCAATAAGAATGAGGCATAGAATGGCCGTTAAGCGTTTGAGAGTCGCTTTCATAGTAATAAGATTTTATGATGAAAAAATATATTCCTGTTTTGGTAAAAAGGGCTTTACCAAGTGTTGTTTGTATCCTGAAATATAATGGTAGTTAATTTATAAAATGTGTTGACTCTTTTTAATTATTTGGATGTAGAGTTCCTAATACACATTTGAAAACTTGGAATAATTATGTGAAGAATATGTTGTCTTCATAATTGTTGTTGTCAACTAGAGTGTTGTACTTACCAAGTGAATTATACAAACAAATCTAAATTAAGATTTTTTTAAATGCAAATTAATTTTCAATAATTCATAAGAAATTTATTTGTAAAAGGATAAATCATTGATTGACAGTTTTATAGGAATGATTCTTTTTTTTGCAAATTATAAAAGTGTTTTCCTTCTCATAAATACAGTGTGTTTGTAGTGACAAAAAATGATACGTTTCAACTCAATATCATTCCATACAATCCCTGTAAGCCCCTTTTTTGTAATACATCACAAACATCGTTGATCTCCTTATTGATTCCTTCCCAAGAAATAGATGAAATCCCATATTGTTCAGATGCTCGCAGTGTTGCTTGCCAACCAGTTTTATCATTATCAAAAAAGGTATGAATACTGGAGAATCGGTTTCTTAAATCTTCAATCAATAAAGCTGGGATCCGAAAACTCTCGCCTCCCATGCAAATACCATAGATGCCTATTGAATTGAAAAAATAGTTAATGGCAAAAGTATCTGTTTCTCCAGCACAGAAAACCAATTGCTTGCCTTTTTTTGGTAATTGATTATAGCCATATACCCTATTTCCTTTCCATTGAATACAGAATTCTTTTTTCCCTTTTGGGCGACAAGGCAGTTTTAATTTGATGTTTTCTCCCGAAATACTGACAAAACCAAAGTCTTCTTGATGGCAATAATGCTTTCCCCCTTTCCGATGTTGGAAAGAGGCTATGGGATATAAGCGTGCCTTATGAAGGTCTTTTAATTGAATAGTTGGAGCCTGAATTTTGGTTTTGAAATAGTCAAGAACAATACTGTTTAAAGGACTTTCCTTATAAACATATTCCACCTTAAAGGATACTTGTAATTTGCGACCATCATCGTTTGGTTGATAAGGTATATGGTTGTTTTTTTGTGCTACAACCGAGGAAGCTGCTCTGGGAATAGCCAGTACCTGACTGGTCAAAGAAGCCGCAATCTCCCACATCTTTAAATAGTCATCTTGCTGTTTTGGATTGAGTAAATGCTTATGACAAATCAATCCCAAAAAATCTGATGGAAGACCTGAATCCTCGCTAAAGTCTTTAAACCGCCAATC
>JAHDGP010000119.1:0-3745 GCA_020627525.1 Bacteroidota bacterium | reverse complement strand
CGATTTCGATAAACGGCATATCGATTGTTCTTACCTGCTCGATAGTCCCCTGAATAGTTTCGCTTAAAATGAACTTGCTTAATCAGAGAGCCAACAAGCCGGATTAAAATAGGCGCTGTTACTTTTTGAAGAATCAACGCTTTTTCATCTCCACTTAATTGAGCAGAGGCGTACAATGTATTAGACATACTTATGGTGAGTTTGTAAAAGGAAAACTCATTTATGGCTCAAAGTGGAGTATAAAAATGCCATAGTGGTATAGACGTACCAATCCTTTCCTTTTGGATTAAAAAAATAATAAAGTATATAGGTGTGTTAAGCCTATGATGTGTGGAGTAGGTTGTTGCTTAAATCAATCAGTGTTACAAATCTAAATGATTAATTTGTTTTTCGCAACAGGATTAAAAATTGGGCAGGTGCTCTTAGAGACTAAGGTAATTTGCACAAATTACTTTTTATTAAAAAGCACAATTAAATGCTTAAATACATTTTTACTTCTTATGTGAAATTTTGACTTTCTTGAAAATCGAAAATTTTTTTTAGCTTAAACGGAAGGTGATAAATTTCATTAATACAAATTTGGTGCTTGGTGCTGGTTATGGAGAAAATCGAAGGTTGGTAAAATACAGTTTGCTTTCACAAATATAAAGCCTGCCAAGTTTGCAAGCATTCTCTTGATTTTTCTAACAAATGAGATCGTGCTTCACCTACTTTTTTACCCTTCAATGATATTTGAATCGCTATATAAGTGTTTAGATAATTGATAAATGCTTCTTCTTTTGTAAAATCTTCTAACCAAATTTTAAACGCTGGAGAAACCAAATCCATTAAACCCCTCCATTCTTCCCTTGCCCATTTCAAGTTTTCCGTTTGACTCCATTCATATTTTTCAATTGATTCAACGGGTCTATCCAACATTAAATCCAACACATAAGTATTTAGGGAAACTACTTTTACCAAATGAGCTTTGGCTTCTTTATATTTTTTCAATTCAAATTTAGTAGAAGCAATTCCCAACTGAAATCTCAAATAAGTTATATCATCCGGAAAATTCTTATTGAACCAGGATAAATAACGATTGGTTTTTTTATGGTCCTTTAGTTCCAAATACAATTCCATAATGGCATATCGCCTACCATAACCATCGTCATAAGCACCAAATCGCTGCTTTTCATATCGAAGGTCCTTTTTTAGTCCTTCAATCTTTTTTAATTTTCGTTGCTTTTGTGCCTCTGTCATATTTGGCTTCTATTTAATACACTTACGATCAAACGCTTGACCGTTTCCATTTCTTCAGGTTTACTAGATGCAACATAAAGAGTCAGACTTGCTAGTGCTTCATTACTAATGATTGGCTTATCCATTTCATCAAACAACAAATTGTTGCTTTCTAAAAAATATAGAAAACAAGCAGCAGCAATTCGTTTATTCCCATCTACGAAAGAATGATTCTTGGTAACCAAATAGAGAAGCATCGTTGCTTTTTCTTCTAGACTTGGATAAAAGTCCACATCACCAAATCCTTTTTCTATTTGCTTTACAGAACTTCTAAAGTTTTGATCTTTCTCTTTTCCAAAAACGGCAGAATCAAATTCTTTTCTCATATTATTAATCAGTTTCTGGTATGCCTCCAAACTTGGATAGTTCGCAGTTCTTTGCGTTTTACCATTAGTATCCAATGACTCATGGTCATAATCATCTAGTATGCCCAAACCGACAGCATAGCGATCTAACCACTCCATACCTTCTTCGCTTGCTTTAACACTCAACGCACGCCCCATTATCTGAATACCCGATTTTAGGACCTTAATTTCTTGCTCTTTTTGGGCAAGACGTTTTTCATTCAATACATAGCCTTCTATCAATAATTCTTTGAGTTTTGAAGTTGCCCAAATACGAAACTGTGTACCTCTCTTTGATTTAACTCGATAGCCTACTGATATAATGACATCAAGATTATAGTTTTCTACCTGATAAGATTTACCATCTGCTGCAGTTGTCGCAAATTTTGCGACAACTGAATTTTTATCTAGCTCCTCTTCCTTAAAAATATTATTTATGTGTTTACCAATGGTCTTTACATCGCGGTCAAAAAGATTCGCTAATTGATTTCGATTCAGCCAAACTGTTTCCTGCTCAAACGCAACATCAATGGATATTGAGCCATCAGAACTTTGATAAATTTCTATTTGGTTTTCCATATTGTTTGGTATCTAGATACTTTATCCTTTGCAATATAAATCTATAAAATAAATGTATTCTCCAACAATCGCTCTTGACTCAATGAGGTTTCTTTTATCATTAGCCTTCTATTATTTGCTTGGTTTTTTCAATCTTATCTAATAGATATTTTTTTCGTTTTCGCCGACTGGCGTATCGTAATAGTTTTGGTTCATTGATGCTGTAATGACTAAAAGAATTTTCTAAAATATTGTCTAACTCTGCTCCTTGATAGGCTTCAAATATTTCATCAGATACCAAGTCAACCAATATTTTTTCTAATGATGCTGTTGGTACTTTGTTGTCTCTAAGGATGGGAGCTTCAGATATCAGTGGTTTGACTATAATGCTTTCTTTGGAATCTGCATAATGGTATAATATATCTGATGAAGGGTTTAAAAAAACATTTTTTCCCTTTTCTTTCAAAGAATAAAAGACCGATTCTACTGCTTCTTTTTCTACTTCAATCAATGTATAGAAGCGTCCAATTTGATGAATCATAAACTGGTTAATCCACTTAGTATCCCATATACATATTTCTAAATGAGGAAATTCCTTTACCAACCAAGCATATAGCTTGATAAGCTTTTTCTCAATATTTGGACTAAAGAATATTGGTTCTTGAAGAGAGTATAGTCCTCTACCTACTCGATACAAAATACCACGCTGTTTGAGTTCATAAATCCACCAATCAAGTGTTGTTCGACTAATATCTTTCTTGAATCTTTGGAAATAGTCTTTTATATCCTGAAGCCTAAAAGACTCTTTAGACTCAAAATAATCTACAAACTTATCAATATCTATATTTCTTGTGGTCATATTATTAATACAAAAATACTACTTTTCTATGATTCGGCACTTATTGAAAAAAATGCCAGTCTTTTTATTGTAGAACTTACTTGTATATTTTGTTTTATTTGGGCGTGCCCCTAAAGGGTCGGGCTATCCGTGGGTCCGCTTCGCTTCCGTCCTGCGGACACTCCCTTTGGTCGTCCAGCTCCTATCCCTCACGCAAAAGAGTTTTTCTAAATGGTTATGGTTTCCAGAATACCTTGATAAAACACCACTCCTATCCCCCTTAAAGTTCACAAAGCTATCAAGCATTATTCAAACAGCTAAAAAGTCGCTTTGCTACTGCTTTTTGCCATTTGAATAATACTTGGCTTTTAAGTGAACATAAGGTTGATACGGTGATGTTTCACCAAGGCACTCAGTCAAATTGTGGCTGGATGCCTTTATTTTTTCATTTCGTCATTTCTTTTCAAAACCTCAAGAAGGAATTTCCCTTTTGCAGTAATCAAATATTTTTGATTGGGTGCATTGGGACTACTAGGCTTACTTCTTTGCAACCAATCTCGTTCAACTAAAGGTTCTATATATTTTCTGCTATTCTTAGTTTGATTACTTAAACCCAAACATTCTTCCAAAATTTCTTTTTTACTTTTTAAAACCTGACAGAAATCCAAAATACGTTTAAATCTATCATCTACTTGGTTACTTACTTGGTTACTTACTTGGTTACTTA